>DAOTUF010000410.1:0-3297 GCA_034437495.1 Chloroflexaceae bacterium
GGGCTGGCTCGCGTACCCCAGGGTATCGTGACCGGCTGAACGGAGCCTCGAAAGGCCAGGTCTGGTCATACCCGGCTTCCTCGCCGGAGCGTGCAAGCCGCCTGACTTTAGTCAGTGCGGTGTATGACCGCAGCATGGTGCTGGCGCGTGGTTTTCGTGGTCATGCGTAGTATAGTACCACATGTTTCCCTGCTGTGCATGGCACGGGCAGGCAGATGGAGCACCCCGCTGCTTCCCGGCGGTTACCGGCTGCCAACCCAGGACCACGGCCCTTTCGGTATCGGGTTTCATGATATGTCCCTCATTCTACCACATCCCTCCCCCCTGCCCGTCAGTCCTGCCCCTCAATGTCCGGGGGGCAATCGGATGGCGTGGTCAACTACTTCGGCCAGGCCATCCTGCACCAACCCGTTGACCAGGGTTTGCAGCCAGGGTTGGTCATCGGGCGTATAGGTCTCTTTGAGCCGGGGGCCAAGCTGGTCAAGCGGGATGGCAGCCCCGGGTGAGAGGGTCCGCAGCAGGTCCACGAGACGCCCGCGGTAGTAGCGGTTCGACCCGTAGAAGGGTTCCCGACGCTCGGCCACGCGGCGCGTTGGGCGACGGGGAGGGGCAGGGGAGGACGGCCCGGGGGAAGCGGAGGGGGAAGCGGATTGAGCCGCAAAGGTGCGACAGTGGCGCTGCACGGGGCAGCGATGGCAAGCGGGCGTGCCAGCCACGCACACCAGCGCCCCCAGTTCCATGATAGCCTGGTTCCATATGCCCCCCTGCCCCGGGGGAATGAGCGACTGCGCAAGCTCAACAAGAAGGCGTTCGCGCACGCCCGAAGATTCTGGTTCGGGTCCGACCAGGCATCTGCGGAGAACCCGCCGAATGTTGGCATCAATGCAGGCAGCATCCTGACCAAAGGCAAAGCTTGCCAGCGCCCCCGCCGTATAGGGGCCAATCCCCGGAAGCTGTTGCAGTTCTGCAACGGTTTGCGGAAACTGACCACCATACTGCTCACGGACCATCCGGGCCGTCCGCTGGATATTGACCGCCCGGCGGTTGTAGCCCAGGCCGGCCCACTGGCGGATGACCTCCGCGGTGGAGGCAGTGGCCAGGGCTTCGAGGGTGGGGAACACCTTGAGAAAGGCTTCGTAGTAGGGGATAACGCGGTCTACCTGGGTTTGCTGGAGCATCACTTCGGCAACCAGGATATGGTAGGGGTCGCGGGTGGAGCGCCAGGGGAGGTCTCGCGCGGTTTCGTGAAACCATCTCAGCAGGCTTTCCTGGAGGTCGCGGCGGGTTGCATCATCCAGAGGTGATGACGGTGATGACGGTGATGACGGTGATGACCGGGCCATCAGAGGCCGACCGTCTGGCTCGTTTTGGGCCGGACCAGACCGCTGCTTTCGCGTCGGACCTCGATGATATTGGGGATACGGTTCAGCCGGTCCAGAATTTCGGTGAGCTGTTTAATGCTCTGGATCTTCAGTTCCATCGATAGCCCGACCCGCCCATCGCGGCTGCTCTGGACCTGATGCACCTGGTCAATGTTAATCCCGGCGTCGGCAACCATCACGGAGATATCGCGCCACAACCCGACGCGGTCCCAGGCTTCCACGTGAATGGGGATGGGGTAGCCCTGGGGGTCGGAGTCGCCCCAACTGACATCTACCAGCCGGTCGCGGTTTTTCTCATTCAAGATGGTGCGGCAGTCTGCCCGATGTACCGAAACCCCCCGTCCGCGTGTGACATAGCCAACGATGGGTTCGCCGGGCACCGGGTTGCAGCAGCGGGCCATACGGGTGAGCACGTTGCCCACGCCACAGACGCGAATGCCCATCTCCGTGCCTCCCACCCGCGGCGGTGGCGTAATCTGGGGGATGTGCGACAGGTCGTCGGGGGGACCCTGGCGCTGGGCCAGCACTCTCTGGATGACCGTTCGGGAGGTGGTTTCGCCGCTGCCAATGAGGGCAAAGAGGTCTTCGACACTGGACGTTCCCCAGAGCGATGCGGTTTCATCGAACGAGATGGTCAGCCCCAGGCGTTTGATTTCTTTCTCCAGCAAGTTGCGCCCGGCGGCGATATTGTCATCGCGCTGGAGGCGGCGGAAGTGGCGTCTGATGTGGCCTCGGGCGTTGCTCGTCTTGACAAAGTTGAGCCAGTCGCGGCTCGGGCCGCGTGGCTGCTTGGCGGTCAGGACTGTTACGATTTCGCCGCTCTGGAGCTGGTGGTCCAGCGGAACAATGCGGCCATTGACCTTGGCCCCGGTGCAGCGGTGCCCGACCTCGCTGTGGATACGGTAGGCAAAATCCACCGGGGTGCTGCCGACGGGGAGGTCGACGATTTTCCCTTTGGGGGAGAAGACATAGACCTGCTCTTCAAATTCATCGCTCTTGAGGCTCTCAATGAACTCGCGGGCGTCGGTCATCTCGCGCCGCCACCCTATCAGGCCGCGCAACCACATCAGTTTGGCCTCAAACCCCGATGCCTCTCCGCCTTTGCCGTGGCCTTCTTTATACCGCCAGTGAGCCGCGATACCGTGTTCAGCGATGGCGTGCATCTCGTAGGTGCGGATCTGGACTTCGCAGGGGGTGCCTTCGGGGATGATGACGGTGGTGTGCAATGAGCGGTACATGCTCTCCTTCGGAACGGCGATGTAGTCATCGAATTCGGAAAGAATGGGCGTCCAGAGGCTATGCACCAGACCGAGCACGCGGTAGCATTCGCTCACTTCGTTGACGATGACCCGCACGGCCAGCAGGTCATAGATCTGGTCCAACCCGACTCCCTTGCGCTCCATTTTGCGGTAGATGGAGTAGATGTGTTTGGGGCGTCCACTGATGTCTGCCGGGATGCTCTCTTGCTCCAACCGCTCTTCGAGGCGAGCTATCAGACGCATAATGATGGTTTCGCGGGCGTCACGCCGCAGCATCAGTTGGCGGGCAATCTCGCGGTAGCGCTCCTGGTTGATGGTCTTGAAGGCCATGTCTTCCAGTTCGGATTTCATCCGCCAGATGCCGAGGCGGTGGGCAAGGGGGGCGTAGATTTCCAGGGTCTCCCGCGCAATGCGGTGTTGCTTTTCTATGGGCATGGCTCCGAGCGTGCGCATATTATGCACGCGGTCTGCCAGCTTGATGAGCACGACACGCGGGTCATCGGCCATGGCGATGAACATTTTGCGGTAGGTGTGGGCCTGGGCTTCTTCTTTGCTGCGGGTCTCTAGAACGGAGAGTTTGGTCACGCCGTTGACGAGGGTGGCGATTTCTTCTCCAAACATATCCTGGATATCTTCCATGGAGGCGCTGGTATCTT
>DAOTUF010000411.1:0-7047 GCA_034437495.1 Chloroflexaceae bacterium
GTGCGGCCCGGGGTCTACCGGGTGGGGGAGTGGAGCAAGAACCAGCCGAGCACCCCCATTGTGTTGCCAGTCTTCTGGATTGCACGGTTTCCGGTGACGATGGCGCAGTATGCTCCCTTTGTCCAGGAAGGCTACCGCAGCGGGGCCGAGCGCTGGTGGACGTTGCAGGGGTGGAAATGGAAACTCGAATCCACGGCAACCCAACCGCTCATCTGGACGGATTCGAGTTTCAACCATCCGGACCAGCCGGTGGTGGGAGTGACGTGGTATGAGGCGGTGGCCTTTGCGTCGTGGCTGCGGGAACACCTGGCCGAGGGGATGCCCAGGGGCTATGGCGTGCGGCTGCCGACCGAAGCCGAATGGGAGGTTGCCGCAGCCTACGACGCGGCGATGCAGCGTCGTAGGTACCCCTGGGGCAATGAGCCACCCACTCCGGAGCAGGCAGTCTATGCCGAAGACAAATGGGAACACCCTTCCCCTGTGGGAACGTGCCCGCTGGGGACCGCAGCCTCTGGCGCTCAGGATATGGCTGGCAATGTCTGGGAGTGGACGACCAGCAGCTACGCGGGATACCCGGCCCAGAGCAACCGCCAGCGCGAAGATTTTGTGCCGGGCGAATGGGATGTGCCCGTCCGCGGCGGCTCGTGGCTCAACGAGAAGCCCCATATTTTCTGCGGGTCTCGCGAAGGTGACTTTCCGGACTTTGGGTTTGGGAATACGGCCATCGGGTTTCGGGTGGTGGTTGCGCCCCTGCTGCCCGCCGGCTCCTGAGCGAGACCCGGCTGTGAATGGCGGGCAGCACAGAGGATGCAGAGGATGCAGAGGATAGAGAGAGACAGAGGGACCGAGGAGAAAATGACCGCGGAGAGAAAGAATGCCCGCGAACTGGCTCAACAGGCGCTCCAGGCACTTGATACCCTGCTCCATTCGGTTGAGGGTGGCGGAGGGTGGCGGCTGCTGGTGGATGCCCGCGGGGCATTGTCTGGCTACGTGCAGCAGGGAGCTCCCCCCCCCGATACGGCGCTCACGGTCCAACCAGCGGCGACCGGCGGGGTGACGCTGGTGCGGGGCAGGCAGCACTTCACCATCACCGACGAGGAGCTTGAGCAGGTCCGCGAGGAAATCAACGCCCGCAAGCGAGAGCTTCGCAAGCGGGAACGACGGGCAGGGCCGCGTACCCGTGATACGTGATACGTGAAGAATGTGAGCACAGTTTGGAGGTAGATGCGATGACCCCTTCACCTGAAGCGCGTGCGTCGGAGCAGTCCGCGGGCAGCGTGACCCGCACCTTTCGGGCCTCCCTTCGCATTGGAGAAGATTTCTTCACCATCGAGGAGAGTATCACCCTGCCGTTGGTGGCCAGCGATGATGAGATTGACCAGGCGGTACACCTGGGCTGGCGAGTCTACCAGGCCCAGCGCGAAGCGTGCGAACAGCAGATTGCCAGCATTCGTGAAGCCCACGGCGTGCCACCGGTGTCCGTCACCGTGCGCAACCCGGACGCTCCCGCCAGCGACAACCAGCGCAGCTATATTGCGCGGCTTGCCAGCGACCTGGGGTGGAGCAGCGAGCAACTTGGGAGCTATGCCAGTGAGCAGGGCGTGGACATCGTGGCGATGAGCAAAGGGCAGGCGTCGGGCTTTATCGATGGGTTGAAGCGGCTTGCAGAGGAGCGCTCCGTCTCCTACGAGGTCTCAGCCACGCGGAAAGGGGGAGGCGGAACCCCGCCCCTTGACGACCACCCCATCCGTGATGCGCAGCATAAGGCGCTGCTCAGGCTGGCGCAGGACCGCGGGGCCGACCTGAACGCAGAAGCACAGCAGCGGTTTGGCCTGACGGCGTCGGAGATAAGCAGCCGACAGGCGGGCGAACTCATCAAGGAGTGGCAGCGTCCCCGCCCGGAGCGACCGGCCAGCGACGAATAACCCTATCCATCATCTCATGTCATGACTACCTGATGACCACCTGACCACTTGCGGTGGGCCTCAGCAGGGGAGCACCAGGGCAAACGTGCTTCCCTCCCCCTCGGTGCTCTCCACCCAGATACGCCCTCCATGCGACTCGACCGCCAGTTTGCAGAAGGTCAACCCGAGGCCGGTACCGCGCACCTTGCGCCCGCGTATCTGGCCAAACTTCTCAAAGATACGTTCCTGATATTGGGGAGGGATGCCCGGCCCCTGGTCGCGCACCCAGAACACCTGCCACTCACCCCCACTCAGGTCCGGCAGGGTCACGGGAAGGGACGAAGAATGGTCGTTCTCCCCATAGGGATTGAGCAAAACCCGCGCCGTCCCGACCAGGATTTCGCCTCCCGTCGGGGAATACTTAATCGCATTGTCGAGCAAGTTCTGGAGCACGCGCACCACCTTATCCTGGTCGGCCTCCAGCAGCGGCAACCCCGATGGGATCTCCTGCCGCAGGAGAATGCGACGGCCTTCCGCCGAGGCTCGCAGCCGCCCCATGGTCTCTTCTATGGCTTCGTAGAGCGAAAACGGCTCTTTGGTGAGCGTCATGCGCCCCTGCTCCATACGGGAGATGTCCAGCAGCGTATTGACCATCTCCAGCATAGAAACGCTGCTCTGGTAGGCAATACTGAGCAGTTCGTCCTGCTGCTCAGACACCGGCCCCCCCAGACCGCGCCGCACCATCATAATCCCGTTCATAATGGCTGTCAGCGGGGCCCGCAGGTCATGCACCAGCATCCCCGTGTAGTCCTCGCGCAGCTGCGTCAATTCCCGCTCTTTCGAGATATCTTGCAGCAGCACCAGCTGCCCGATAGTCGTGCCATTGGTGTCGCGCACGGGCAGCAAGAGCTGCCGAATGTAATTCAAAGAGGAACCGCCCAGTTCAATCTCCACAATCTCCGGGGTGTGCGGTGTATCATGATCATGATCATTGAGCCAGGGAGGAACATTGATATCTATGGCCCGTCGGCGCAGCGCATTCAGGGTTTCAGACAGCTGCTCTCCCAACAACGTCCGCTGGTCCGTCTGGAGGATCTGGGCGGCCTTGGGGTTGGCCGTGACCACCACCCCGTGGGGGTCCGCCATCAAGATGCCGTCGTTGTTGGAATTCAAGATAGCTTCCAGCCGGTCGCGGCCCGTGGCAACCTCCTGAAAGAGGCGGGCATTCTCGATGGCCACCCCGATGGTGGTCGCCATACGCATCAGGCGGTTGGCGTCTTCCTCCGTGAAGTCACTGTCGCGCTTGTTCAGCATCTCAATGACCCCGATGGTGTGGCCTTTGACGACCATGGGCACGCAGAGAATCGAGCGCGGCGGGTAGCCGGTCTCTTCGCTTATCTTGCGGTAGAATCGCGGGTCTTCCTCGGGGTGCGTGACAATCGCGTAGCGCTGCTTTTCGGCCACATACCCCACCACCCCCTCCCCCCGTGGCACCCGCACGCCGACCAGCTTCTCCACCCCGGCCTCCAGGGTCATCACAAACTCCAGGTCGCCCGTCTGTTCGTCGCGCATGAGCAGCGACCCGGCCTCAACGCGAAAATACTCATTGAGCTTTTGCACGACCATGTGGTAGATTTCCTGGGTATTGAGCGAGGAGGTAACAGCAGCCGAGATATCATTGAGCGTGGCAAGCTCATCGTTGCGGCGCTGGGCGGATTCGGTGACGGTAAACGACGTGATGGCCGCCGAAATCTGGCCGGCGAGCATCCGGGCCAGCGCAACCTCCTGCTCGGTGAACTGGCGTATTTCCCGTTCGCCAGTTCCTAGCACCAGAAACCCCGTAACCTGATCTTGAGACACCAGCGGGACAATGAGCAGAGAGCAGACACGGCAGAGGTGGATAACGTCAAGATAGGTAGACGAGCCAACGAGTTCCTGCGCATTGGCTACCTGGAGCGGTTGACGGGTTTCCTGCACCTGCCGCAGATGGGGCGTCATCGAGAGCGAGACGGGGGTGCGCGGCAGGTCGGTGCGGGGAGGGTAGGTCGCCTCCAGGCGCGAACTGGTATGGTCATCCCGGAGCATCACAATGGCCGCTTGCACGACATCAAGGAGATGCGTAAGTTCGTTGAGAGACAGCAAGAGCAATTCGTCCAGCGTCGTCGCGGTCTCTATGGCCGACACCATCCGCTGTAAGGCACTGGTTCGGATATCGAACGAACCGGTTTCTGAGGTCCCCATTGTATGGCTCTCTGTCCTGCTTCCTGGGAGCATCGGAAAAGCTCCATCTTGACCCTTATAGATAAAGAACGTCCTACCGTACCAGACTTCGCAATACCTGCGCGAACTTCTTTGCTTCCTCTTCGAATGATAATGATGTGGACTCTGGGAACTGCCCTGTTCCGGTCGGGGCATTATAGCCGCTTGAGAGGTGCGGTGCAAATGGGGGGAATGTCTGCCAGATTCTTGCCAGACATCCAATCAGGCCGGGTGGTGTACAATAGGGTGGGGAGCAAGGCCCGGACAACAGCCCGGACGGAATGACATGTTATGTTGACTATGTAATGGTATGAATGGCCACCTTCCCTCCCCCACGAGTTATTGAGAGAGAATCAGAGCCATGCAAGAACTGGCCCCCGATACCCTCATCCACAACCGCTATCTGATTGTGCATCTGATTGGAAAAGGCGGAATGGGTGCGGTCTACAAAGCCATTGACCAGCGCCTCGGCAACATGGTGGCGCTGAAACAGACCCTCACCGCCAGCGAGCGGATGAACACCGCCTTCGAGCGCGAAGCCCGGCTGCTGGCCTCGCTCCGTCACCCCGCCCTGCCCAAAGTCATCGACTTCTTTTTCGAGGGGGCCGGGCACTTTCTCGTGATGGAGTTTTTCCACGGGAAGAATCTTGAAGAACTCCTGTGGGACCGGCGCAATACGCCCTTCCCGCTGGAAACGGTCCTGGAGTGGGCAGACCAGCTTCTCGATGCCCTGGACTACCTCCACGGCCAGATCCCCCCGGTCATCCATCGTGATATCAAGCTCCAGAACATCAAGCTGACCCCCGAAAACCAGATAGTCCTGCTGGATTTTGGCCTGGCCAAGGGCACGAGCAGCAGTCCATCCCACCACGCCCACACGACCGTCAGCATCTTCGGCTACACCCCCCAGTACGCACCCCTGGAGCAGATACAGGGGACGGGCACCGACCAGCGGAGCGACCTGTATTCGCTGGCGGCCACGCTCTACCACCTGCTGACCGGCTCACCGCCAGAAAACGCCCTGAAGCGCACGAGTGCCATCATGAATGAGCAGCCTGACCCGCTGCAACTGGCCCACGAACTGAACCCCGTCATTCCCCCCGCCATCAGTGCCGTGCTCCAGCAGGCGCTTTCCCTCCAGATTGGGAAGCGGTACGAGCATGGGGCCGCGATGCGGGCCGCCCTCGACAGCGTTCACCCGGCTGTGTCCCACGTCCCTGCCCCCCGGACCGGCGTTTCGCTGGCCCCTCCCCCGAATCCCTCATACCGGGTTGCCATCCAGCCAAACCCGTCGGAGCAACCACAGTCACCCTCTTCCCCGGTCGCTCCGACTGTGGCGCTTGCATCCGGAGAGCGCCCGGGACTTGCTCCCACCACCGTCATCTCAGCGGAGCAGGCGGGCAGGGTGGAAGAACTGGCCCGTCTGGGCAAGGGGACGATTGGTCAGGTAGCCTGGGCACCGAGCGGGCGCACGCTGGCGGTTGCCTCATCGCTTGGCGTGTACCTGTACGATGCAGAAACGCTGGCAGAGCACCAGGTTATCGAAACAACGGCGGCAGTCACCTGTGTGGCCTTTTCGCCCGATGGTCGCACCCTGGCGACCGGGCATCACGACCGGCAGGTACGGGTATGGCAGGATGGCACCCTGTTGCACACGCTCGCCGGGCACACGTGGAATGTGACCGGCGTGGCCTTTTCGTCCGATGGCCTGATGCTGGCGTCGGCGTCGGACGACAAGACCGTGCGGGTGTGGCACGGGACTGAGGGGACGCTGCTGCACATCCTGGAGGAGCACGCCAACTGGGTCAAGAGCGTGGCCTTTGCGCCCGACGGCTCGCTGCTGGCCTCTGGCTCCGACGACAATCGCGTATACCTCTGGCGTGTCGCGGATGGGGTGCTGCTGCACACGCTGGAAGGCCACACGCGCAATGTGACCAGTGTGGCCTTTTCGCCCGATGGGAGCCGGCTGGTGTCCGGGGGGAGGGACGGGATTGCCCAGGTGTGGCAGGTACCCGATGGGGCATTGCTGCACACGCTGGAAGGGCATACCGGCTGGGTCAACAGCGTGGCCTTTTCGCCCGATGGCCTGATACTGGCCTCCGGCTCGGACGACCATACGGTGTGCATCTGGCGGGTGCGGAATGGGGGGCATCTTCGGACGCTGAAGAAGCACGCGGGCAGCGTGGAGGGGGTGGTCTTTTCGCCCGACGGTCTGACCATCGCTTCCGCGTCGTCCGACCAGACCGTCCAGTTGTGGAATGTCCGCGACTTCCGACCGCTGCGCACGCTGCGCAGACCGATGGGGTGTGTGACCAGCGTGGTCTTTGCGCCCGACAACCGGACCCTTGCCGCCGGGTTTGAAGACGGCACCGTACAACTGGTCCCTCTGTACCGGAGCCAGAACCAGAACGAGGGCCAGGACGAGAGCCAGGACCAGCCAGTGCAGGTGCTCGAAGGCCACACACAGCACGTTACCTGTGTGGCCTTTGCACCCGATGGTTGCTTGCTGGCCTCTGGCTCGGATGACGACACGGCGCGGTTGTGGGACTGCTCCACCGTTTCATCCGTCTCGCTGCGGCACACGCTGGAGGGGCACATGAGCGGCGTGACCAGCGTGGCCTTTGCGCCCGACGGAACGGTGCTGGCAACGGGTTCGGACGATAACACGGTGCGGGTGTGGCACCTCCCCGAGGGGGCGCTGCTGGCGGTGCTCGAAGGACACGAGACGTGGGTCAGGAGCGTGGCCTTTGCGCCCGACGGTCGCTTGCTGGCCTCTGGCTCGGGAGACCGCACGGTCCGGCTGTGGGAGATGCCCGGCGGAACGCTGCTCCGGACGCTGGAGGGGCACATGAGCGGCGTGACCAGCGTGGCCTTTGCGCCCGAC
>DAOTUF010000412.1:0-2915 GCA_034437495.1 Chloroflexaceae bacterium
GTTTTCCTGTCGTAAGGCGAAAAACCAGCACAGGACGACATGGTGGAACGTTTGGAGAACAGAAAGGAGGACGGCAGCGCTTCCTCCACCCGCTCAAGCAGGTGGTTTCCTGCGCTGCCATTTCTATGAGAGGTGAGGATTATGATTCTGCTGAAAATGGTCAAGGGGAGCGTGGACGTCTTGATGAAGCCGTCCACGCACTCGTTCGAAGAGTATGAAACTGACAGCCTGACCTGGGCCGTCATCTACGTGTCTATTGGTGCAGCGCTCTCCGGCGTATTCGGAGCCATCCGAGCGACAATGGCCAACGAGGAGGCCGCGGGGTTGATAACCAGCGTGATCGGCCATGTCGGTCTCACCATCGTCACATTCGCCATCTTTCTTGGCACCGTTTACTTGATAGGAACCGGTCTCTTTAAGGGAACGGGCAAGTTTGGCGAACTGGCCTTTGATATCGCACTCTACTGGGCCCCGCTAGCCGCCCTCACGGCCCTGGCGAATATGTTTTCCCTGGGTCTTTTCGTCTGGGTGATGGCCCCGGTCAAACTGGTGCTGTTCCTCTACAACCTGTACCTCACCTATGTGGGAGTTCAGGCGGGGCTGAACCTGCCCAGTGATAAAGCGCTCTACGTCATCCTGATCCCGGTGGTGGCGGTCCTGGTGCTGCTGGTGCTCATTGGCCTGGTGTTTGGAGCCGCCATTCTCGCCATTATAGAAGCCCTGTTCGGACTCTAGCAGACGCTCAACCGGGCCCGTCACCCGGTCTTTTCGTATTCGTGTTTCGGGTATTGTACGGGATAATACCGAGGAATAGTCCAAGGAGAACGCTATGGCAAGCAAAAAAGGAAATCGTATCGTTATCAAGCTGAAGAGCACCGAGAGTGGGCATCAGTATACGACGGAAAAGAACCGTCGCAACGACCCCAATCGTATCGAACTGCGGCGCTACGACCCGATTGTGCGTCGGCACGTGACCTACCGCGAAACCAAATAACCCCGCTCTGTATCGCGTATATCGGAGAGCCATCTCAACCCCACCAACAGGAGAGCCGGTCGCGTTCTCGGACCCGCCGGCCCGGCCAGAGGTGGCTCTCCCACATCTCTGTCAGACTGAAAGACCTTGACCTACTTTTTCGAACTCTTGCAGCAAACATCACGGATGATAGCCTGGCCCGACCGGTCAAACCGTCGGGCCTTTCTGTTCTGGGGCACCCTGGGTAGCCTCTCGCTCGGCGCGGGGTGGGGGTTGGCGGCAACGGGACTCCCCGCGGCGTGGTTTCTTGGTCCGATGGCGGTCGCAGGCGTGATGGCCTGCGTGTCTACGGAGAACCTCAACCTGCCGGGGCAGGCCGCGCTCGTCTCCCAGGCCATCATTGGCAGCGTGATGAGCGCGGCGCTCACGCCCGAAGCGCTGACCGTGCTGCTCCGGAGTTGGTTGGCCATCCTGCTCGTTCTGGTCGGGCTGCTGTTTCTGACGGTGGTCAGCGGGGGGGTGCTCTCGCGCCTGGGGCAGATTGACCTGACGACGGCCATGCTCAGTGTGCTGCCCGGCGGAGGGCCGGCGGGGATGTCGGCAGTCAGCGACGACCTGAAGGGCGACACGCGCCTGGTCGCATTGATGCAGACCATGCGGGTGATGCTGGTCATCGGCTCGATGGCCATCGTTGCTGCGGCGGTGATGCCCGAAGCGTCTCCTGGGAGTACATCCAATTCCACGGTCCCCACCTCCGCTGCACCCGCTTCCAGTTCCATTGGAGCCTATGCCCACTTGCTCGGGCGGTATGGCGTGGCCGCGGTGACTGCGGCGATGGGGGCGTGGGCCGGGCTGCGGCTGCGGCTCCCGGCGGGGGCCATGGTCGGCCCGGCGCTGCTCGGAGCCGTGGCCGGGCTGCTCGGCGTCCCCCATGCCGAATGGCCGTCCTTCGTGCTGGCCCTCTCCTATGCCGCCCTCGGGGTGTCGGTGGGGCTGCGGTTCGACCTCCAGGCATTCCGCGCCACGCGGCGGCTCGTGCTCCCCTTCCTGGTCTGCACCCTGGGCATCATCGGTGGAGCCGCCATGATGGGGTGGGTGCTGGTCGCGCTGACGGGAACGGACTGGTTCAGCGCCTATCTCGCCACCACGCCGGGTGGCATCAACATTGCCGTGATTCTGGCGCTCGACAGCGGAGCCAACGTCACGCTGGTGCTTGGCTTCAGCCTGGTACGGTTTCTGCTGGTGATGCTGGCCGGGCCGCCGCTGGTGCGCTGGTTGGTGCGCCTCACTGGTACCGTGCCAGTTCCTCCTCCACCACCTTCTCATCCAGTTTCTTGAACAGCGGCTCGGGTTTGCACAATGCCTGCCCGACGGGAAGGCTGCTCACCTGCCAGCGCCCGACCCACCCGCGGTAGTCGCCTGTCAGGACGCGGTGGGTGCTGCCATCCTCCTCCGTACACTCGCGGAACTCCAGCGGCCCGGCGAGGTACCCTTCGTAGCCAAGCATCTCGTGCAACCGCTGGCTGGTGAAGGGCAGGAAGGGGGTCATCATTGTCTTGAGATTGTCCACGCAGCGCAGGGCGGTGTAGAGCACCGTGGCGGCCCGCTCACGGTCGCTCTTGATGACCTTCCACGGCTCCTGCTCGCTCAGGTAGAAGTTCACCTGAGCCGCCAGGCGCATGGCTTCGCCCAGGGCGGCCTTGAACTTTGTCCCCTCCAGCAGAGCGCCAATCTCGGCAAACCCCTGTTCCGTGGCTTCAATCAGGGCGGCATCTTCGGGGGTCAGCGGGCCGGGCTGCGGGACGTGCCCGAAGTTGCGGAACACGTTGGTCAGGGTGCGGTTCACCAGGTTGCCCCAGGTGGCCACCAGTTCGTCGTTGTTGCGCCGCACAAACTCGGCCCAGGTGAAGTCCGCATCCTGGTTTTCTGGCCCGGCGATGGT
>DAOTUF010000413.1:0-9133 GCA_034437495.1 Chloroflexaceae bacterium
AGTTGTAGACTTTCCCCGTCTTCTTGTCGAAGAAGGTTCGTTTGACGCGGTGTTTCTGGGTGGTTACGACATGGGTTTTTTCCATGGGTTCACCAACTTTCGAGTGCCTGGAGAATGGCATGAACAACCCGCTCACCCGCTTTTCCATCAAAAGGCTCTAACTGTTCCCGTCGAATACGGTCGCGGCCCGCTGTGTCGAGCGTAGGATCATGGAGATAGGCACGGATCGCAGCATCCATTTCTGCGTAGCTTTTGACCAGGCGGGTTCCCCCAGTCCTGATCAAGTTAGCGTAATGATTAAATTCATAGCATGACTGTATCGAGTGATGATAGACCAGTTGGCGATCTCCATCAAACCCAACATTGATGACTGGCGTATCAAAAGCAATTGCATCCAGAGCCAGGGTACCTGGTCCGGTCAATACAACATCTGCGTGCTTCATCAGGTTGAGCAAAAAAATCAAGTCTGAAGTTGCATGCTTCATTGCCTGTGGCTGCTGATACAACCCGAAGTCACTTGAGCATCGAACCTGAACATGGGAAAAATCATTGAGCATCCCAAATCGTGTCATCCACTGATTGTCGAGTGGGTGAGGACGGATCACCAGAGTGACTGGCTCAGGGTAGGCTCTGCCTGCAACCTGTTCTGCTATATGACGGGCAACTGCTGGTTCATCAGTTCC
Organism: Chloroflexaceae bacterium; assembly: GCA_034437495.1. Classification (GTDB taxonomy): domain Bacteria; phylum Chloroflexota; class Chloroflexia; order Chloroflexales; family Chloroflexaceae; genus JAAUSY01. The sequence continues at coordinate 684 of DAOTUF010000413.1, forward strand.
CAGGCGAGTGGGATAGGTGCCATATACCAGGAGTCGCCTCGCTGGATCAACTTCTATTGAACGGAAAAACTCCTCGCGGGATACTATCAGGTCTTTTTGATGATACAGGTCAAGGTGCGCTCCTCCTACAACATGTATGCGATCCGACGGAACCTCGTGAAAATCTATTAACTCTTGTTTCATTTGCTGATTCCAGACCATGAACCTCTGGATTCCAGGGGGAAGGGGGCCTTTTGTTGTTGGCTGATCCCAACTATTGATGTAGGCAGTGACCGGAATGCCGAACCTCCGGGTTGTGTGGCTAATCATAAAACCAGAAAGGCTTTGCGGAAACGCGATCACAACCAGGTCTGGACAGTATGTTTGGAATAATGACACAAGCCAACCAGGAACAAACCATGGGATCTTCTGATGAAGATAGGACAAAAGGGCAAAAAGAGTTTTACTCTCCGGGTAGGGCCACCCAAGGTAACCTGGCTCCCCGTATTTTTTCCGTAAGGTTATACCTGGAAATTTCTGTTTCAAAAGATGCGTTCTAAAGCCTTTTATATGATTGAAGCGGAAAATCAGGCGTGCGTGTATCTCCTGCTGAATACGCTCAGACAGTTCACTGAAGAGGAGATACGTGAGTTGGCGGAGCAACAGAGAAAAGGACTGCCCCTGGAGATTGGAGGAAGTGACACGCTGATAAAAGAACCTTCCTAGTGGCTCCCATCGAATATTTGGTACCCTCTGCTCCATTACATATTCGCCATGAGCAGGGATACCCGAAGCCAGAACAAAGCTGATATGCGGGGTAGCAATCATCTTATCCCAAAGAGGAGTAAAGAGAAAGTTGCGGGCCGAGAAGATATCAGGTAAGAAAATGAGAACGGTCGGACGTTTTTGTTCTGGTCGTTTCATCACGGTATCAGTACTTCAACATCTTCTGCACACGCACCTCGCTCGTTGCCAGAATCCGGACAATCTGCTCCCCCGCCTTTCCATCGCCGTAGAGATAGTTCGGAGGATACTGCCCATGCTTCATCTGATGCTGAATAGCCTCAATGATCTCATTTCGCTCATACCCAACATCAAGCACGTTCTGGCTCCGCTCACGCCCCATTTGGCGCGAACCAATATTCACCGCGGGAACGCCAAGGAAGGCCCCTTCGCGGATGGCTGCGCTAGAGTTTCCTACCATACACACACACCGTTTCATCAGACGAACGAAGGTCTCGACCGGGAAGTTCTTATAGAATCGCATGGAATCTTGCTCATGGTGCTCACGGAACTTACGCATCCCACGAGCAATATCTTCCGACCCGGCATCGGCATTAGGCCACAGCATAATAGTGGGTATCTGCAAAGCCTGGAGAGCCAACAACGTTTCGGTTATCTGTCGTTCGCCCTCGCCATATTCTGTGGTCACAGGATGCTGGGACACCAGCAAGAACGGCTCATCCGGGTTGAGATGCCCTCCCACACCTTCACGTATCAGCCATTCCCGGTCTAATGCCTGGTCATCGTTGCGGGCAATTTCCGCAACCAGGTCTATACGCGGGCACCCGGTCACATGCACGGTGTCCGGATGTTCCCCCATGCGGATAATACGTTCTGCCGCCTGCTGGTTGGCCGGAAAATGGATATGCGCCAGCTTGGTTACTGCGTGGCGAACACTCTCATCAATGGTCCCGGTGATTTCACCTCCCATCGTGTGTGCAAGCGGGATGTTCATATAGGCTGCTGCGACTGCTGTTGCCATCGTCTCGAAGCGATCCCCGACTGTCATCACGATGTCAGGCCTGAGCAGGTCGAAAATTGTGGGTAACTGCATCAAGCCCAACCCCGTTGACTGGGCCATGGTCACGGGGGTCTCGCCTTCAATGATCATAGATATTCTGGCGTCAGGTCTGAAACCATCTGCCTCAATGACCTCAATGACTGACCCGAAGCGGTCAAGCAGGGCCGAAGCTCCAACAACAAGCTGAAGCTCCAGGTCCGGGTGGGACTGGATGGCACGCATCGCACTCTTGATGCTACTGTAGTTTGCTCGCGAACCAATAACAACGCAAATCCTACGCATTGGAGAATATTTCCCCTTCTTTACACCTTCTCCCCATTTACCAGGTCATCTTCCTGTATCAATGTGTCTTCCGCGACATTTCGGCTTGCTTGTTTCCCTATCACATCTGCCCATCGTCTGGCTGGCAACCCCGTCCCCGGTTTCTTCAACCCAACCATCGCTTCGGTAATAGAGGTCCCTGCGGGAATAGTGACCAGTGACACGATGCTTTTCTCAAACGTTTGCTTCATGGTAGCAAAACGAGCAACATCATCCTTATTTACATGCGCGTTGATGACTATTTCGGTAGCCCGAATACCCCGCACCAACTCGGCAAACTCTGGCGGCTCCAGCGAATGCCTGGCATCGCTGCCATACATTGCCCGGCTAAAGGTAATGTGCTTCTCAATCACTGATGCTCCCAGAGTCACTGCGGCGAAGGCGGCATAGTTGGTCAGCGTGTGGTCTGAAAGGCCAACGGGAAGTTGGTAGCGCTCCCGCATCTCCAGCATCACGTTCAGCCCTACCTGCTCATAGGGGCAAGGGTATTCAGAGGTACATTGCAACACTGTCATCTGGGTGTGATAGCGAAGTATCGTATTGACCGCCTCGTCCAGTTCTGCCCAGGAACTCATCCCCGACGAGAGCAGCACCGGTTTGCCCGTCTGGGCAACAACCTCAAGCAGCGGCAGGTTTGTGACCTCGCCCGACGGTATCTTGTACCGGGCAACGCCAACGGTTTCCAGCAACTCGACCGCCTCACGGGAGAAGGGCGACGAGAGAAATTCAATCCCACAGGTATCACAACGCGCTTTGAGGCTCTGCCACTGTTCCAGGCGGAAAGCAGTGCGCTCAAAATAGTCATAACGCGGTTCACCGGTGAAGAATGGTGGCATCGGAGCATCCCGAAGCGTTTCGGCAGATGCAACGTGGGTCTGAAATTTTACGGTATCAGCACCACACTCAGTCACCATGTTAATCAGGTGCATGGCATTGCCAAAACTGCCATCATGGACGGAACCGACTTCTGCAATGATGCAAACAGACACGCTGAGAACCCCTTCCGCCTGCAATTACCCACGGCTCTTCAAAACCCATTCGCACATTCTTAAATCAAACGCATCATCAATATCCAGTGAGTCCTCGCGGCTCATCGCATAGGCAACCAGACGGCCACCATAGAGGGTGCGCTTTTCCAGGAGCAAATCCGTCTTGACCAGATAGATCGCCGCGCCATTGCGGGCATAGTAGGCGGGCTTGCTCTGCCGGAGGTTCTGGCGTTCATCGAAGGGGACCACTGCTTCCAACCATCCTTCCTGATTCAGCCGCATCAGCGACTCCGGTATCATATGGTGTGGTGCCCTGACCACACTCACCAGCGAGTCGGCTTCCCGCTGCACAAACTGCCTGACAGCTTCGTCTATGTGCTCGGTGCGGCGCAGCGGCGAAGTGGGTTGCAGAAGCATCACTGCATCCGGCTGGTAGGCTTCGTGATGCAGCAACCACTCAACTGCATGCAGCACCACCTCGATGCCCGGCGTGATATCCTTTGCCAGCGCATCTGGTCGCACAAACGGGATTTCAACACCACCTGTTTCCTGAGCAACCTGGATAATCTCCGGGTCATCGCTGGACAGGATGATCCGTTCCAGGCAACTGGCGCGAGCCGCTTCGATGGTCCAGGCAATCAGAGGCTTACCTGCAAGCATCGTGATATTCTTGCGGGGTATCCCCTTTGAGCCGCCACGAGCGGGGATGATGCCAAGAACCCGTATCGTCATATGGCAGTACGCTCCCCAATCAAGTCCAGTATCCTCTGCGTGGCCTGCCCATCGAACCGGGCAATCGTCGGGGCCGCCTTTTGCTGTTCCCGCTTGAGATAGTCATAGTATGAAGGATTCTCTAACACGCTCCGCAGCACCCGGACCAGCACTGCCTTGTTTGTCACTTTGAGCACTCCTGGGAGGTGATCATACATAGGGTAGTTCATCCCATAAAAATCAACCACCACCGACGGTATTCCCAATAATACGGCCCACTGAATCGTACTGGAAAATGTTGCAACAAAGAGATGAGCCGCTGGAAGCACCATACGCAGCGGTTCCCGCAGGATACGCACCCCATATTGTTTCTCCAGAAACACGTAACGCTCAGGGTCGGACTTCGGGTGCAGTGAGAGCAGGATATGCGCTCCCGTCTGCGTTAGCGAAGAAACCAGAAAAGTTATCTCCTTCCAGTGCCGCTCCCAACTGAGGAAACCATGCTCGGCAAGCTGTGGAACCGCACACAAGATGCGCTTCCGTCTAGAGTCTATGCAATAAGTTTCGCTTAGCCTGCTCACCAGTCCCTGCCCATTGGTTGCCACCTGGTACAGACTGTCGAGACTCGGCTGACCAGTCACAATCATTTTCTCTTTTGGCACCCCCATTTGCTGGTAGCGGTTCCGTTCCGCCTCGCTGAGCACCCCTGTCAGGTCAGAGAATCCTCCACCCGATTGCCATGGGTTCGGCGAGAGCATACGCATGGCTGCCAGGGACAGTGTTGTCGCTGGCGGGTAGAACAGAAACGTGCCTGAAGGTGACACGTGGACCTGTCCTGGGTAGAGGATTTGCACCAGATATTTCAGCAATATCTGAGGATTTGAGCCTCCTTGACACAGGGGCCAGTTCTTCCGAAGAATCGCTGAGCCTTCTGCCTCCGAATAAGCAAAGGGAACAACCAACTTAAAGCATTGATACTCCCGCGCAACCCGAATAAAAGTTGACTCGGTGCCACCCCGTCGGTCTGATGACAGCAGCAGGGCAACAGGTTGGTACTGTTCGAACACCCTTCTTACTCGCACGAGTTCTTGACGCAAGAAATGTATCGTTCGTGCTCCAGACACCAGTGTTGCGAGGTCCGAAAGTGGTGATGGGGCATAGAGAGCTTTGCGTCCAATGGTACGAAGGAGAGCAACTATTTTCCTAGCAACATGCAAGTTTGGCATTTTTGGAGTGGCTGGCACGGCTTCCTCTGCTTCAGTTGCCGACGAATCTTTGGAGGAATACCAACGGAGAATATCTAGCCCTGGCGGAGCGTTCCGCGCGACATACTCTTCGAGGGATTTACTTGTAAGAATGAGCACTGGCCGGTACCGCTGGTCGTGGTGCATTGCCTCAGCAACAATCAGGAGTTCCTGAAGGGATGCGGCGCTTGCGTGGAGCAGGAAGACGGTGCGGCGCTCGTTCGTCAAGGGGGTCGTCTTTCTCATCAAGCAACCATCCACCTGCTGTGATACTCCCGCCCCCTGGCAACGATATGTTTCAATATGCCCAAAATCGCCTCCGTTTTGAACGTTTTCATCCCAGGCTCTCCTCCTCCTACGCTACGCTGCCATCGCCATCGTCCTGAACTCCCCACTTTCCTGAAGCAGTTCGTCATACGTCCCATCCCCGACCACTTTCCCTTCCTTGATAAAGTAGAGCCGGTCGCACCGCCTGACGGTACTCAGGCGATGGGCAATCATGATAATGGTTTTCTGACCGCTCAGGTGGTCCACAGCCTGCACAAAGGCGCGTTCGGTTTCGTTGTCCAGCGCTGCCGTGGCCTCATCCATCACCAGGATCTCCGGGTTGTGGTAGAGCGCCCTGGCAATGCCAATACGCTGCTTTTGCCCCCCGGAGAGGCGAATACCTCGCTCCCCTACAACTGTATTGAGGCCATCGGGCAGGCTCTCAACAAACTGCTTCAACTGGGCAAGCTCCAGCACGGCCCAGACCTGCTCATCGTCAGTCAGGTCATCGGGCAACCCGAACGCAACGTTGGCGCGGATGGTGTCATCACACAGGTAAATGCTCTGTGGGATATACCCGATGCTGTGCTGCCACTGTCCCAGGTCGTGGTGAATATTCGTGCCATACGCCAGAACTTCCCCGTGCGTTGGGGGAAGCAACCCCAGGATAACATCCACAAGGGTCGTTTTGCCTGCCCCTGAAGGACCGACAATCCCGACTGACTGGTCTTTGTGAATGCCGAGAGAAACTCCTTGCAGGGCATAGGTACTGGCATTGGGATAGCGATAGGATACCTCGTTCAAGCGCACTGCCATCTCTGTTTCTTTTGTTGGTTCGGAAACGCTTCTGCCTTGGGGTTGTATGTGATGGGACGCTGGTTGCTCCAGCGTAACCAGATCTTGGTATACCACGTCGAGGGAGGGAAGCGCACCTCGTATTGTCGTCATAGAGGTGGCTATACGAGAGATAATCGGCATCAGGCGATAGCCCGCTGCGGCAAAAAGCGACAATGTTGGAAGAACAGACTGGACTTCCAGTCCCCGTCCTATGGTAATGATGACAATCAACAGAAAACCAGTGACCATAACCATTTCGTTGAAAGGTCGTGGGACGGCTTGAATAGTCTGCTGGATATGGCGATTGTGAGCAAAAGCAGCGTTGTAGTGCCTGAAGGAATCAGCAAAAAACCATTCACGTCCGAGGACCTTGACCTCTTTCACTCCCCCCAATCCCTGGTTAACCCACTGGATCTGCTGCCCAGCAAAATGCTGACGTTCCTTCCCCAACCTGCTAATCCTTCTTCGAAATGCTCGGTAGAAGAGAAGGGTGGACCCACCAAGAAGGCAGGTAGCCATGACAAAGGACAATGGGTCAATAAGCACAACAAGAAAAACAACAAAGATAGTAACTGTGATATCAGTAATGATATTCAAGGTCGGCAGCACAATATTCTGGCATAGTTGATATACTTCACCAGTGATGTTACGCATAAGTTGAGCACTATTTCGTTGAAGATGAAAAGGATAAGGACTTTGGAGGTATCTTTCAAATAACCGGTGGGCCAGCGTTGCATATTTATTTGACACAAAACGGCTTTGAATATATGTTAAGACAACCAGATAGACATTCTTAGCGACAAAAATAGCGATCATACCTGCACTGGCCCAGAGGATGAATTCATTCTGGGTTTGGATACCAAGAGCCTCCGAGATGGGAGCAATGATATGATGTTCCTGTATCATCTCTGGACTGGCTAGGAGGTAAATGAACGGAACAATGATACCAACCCCCAGTGTCTCTATGACGGCGCTGCCCAGGATCAGGAGAAAGATGCCCAACAATTGCCAGCGTTCTCGTGGGGGAAAGAGGTATGAGACTTTTGGGATAAAGCTCAATTTACTTCGTCCTTCTTCCCATAGAGATAGCGAAATGCTTGCGTTATGGCCTGGACATTTTGTTCATAGGAAATATCTGAAGCCTCCTTGGTTGCGTAGGCTCGAATGCAAACCTGTTCCATAATACGAATAAAAAGATCTACTTTCTCTTTTCGAATGTGATATCCCTCCTTAATAGCGGCGATTGCCTCACGACAACTTTGCGTCGTTGGGGTATAAAAAACCCCTTCGCATCCTTTATACCAAGCATGACCAAACACCAGTGCTGGTTTCCCCCTGTTTACCGCTTCCCATCCAACAGTCCCTGTCACTGTTGCAACTGCTTTGCTGTGATCAATCAAGACGAATGGAGAGAGTGATAGGGAAACAAGCCTGACATTGGGATAGGATACCAGATCATCATAAAACGTCATCGATCTACCCAGGTGCCCTTTGTAAAAAGGCATGAACTGTGTTGGATGCTCTTTAATGTAGAGCATCCAGTCAGAAGGCAGTGTCTTGATCAATAAATCGACTACGAGCATCTGGTTGACAAATATCTCTCCTTCGGGTGATGTAGTTTGCTCAGGTTGGTAGTGCAGTGGTAGAAACACATAGGGACTTTTTAGATCAATTTCCTGAGTAAGTTTTTGGTATTGTCCCCGTAAACGTTTCTTTGTTTTCTCTGCTTTTCTGTTATATATCACACGTTCCCACCCCCACATATACAAATTTTCAACAGGTTTTCTTTTTAACTTAATATAGTTCTGTGAATAAACCTGAATTAATGTTTTCATGGTGGCTATACTTCTGGGTAAACGGCTTATCCTATGAAGAATATCCCGGGATTTTGTGATTCTTTTCTCTCTTTCAAACAATTGCTTCATTCCTGGAGGAACAGCGTCCGAATAGTGACCAGTGAGCTTTTTTCTGTAATTTCCAATCATCTGAGGAATCTTTGAAGCCCCGGGGTAATCATACATTTGCTTCTCCCTGGATATAATCTGTGAGTGTTCAATGGTATCCTCAAATCGTTTTGCTGGAAACATAATTCCAGGTATCACTGTTAATCGAAGTAATGCTGTCTTTATTCCTCTTCTCTGGCACAACACATACAGAACATAGTCGAATCCCATATGTGGCGTTAAAGGAGTTAATAAAAGGGTTGGTTTGAAATAATCAAGTACTGAGATCCAATACCGGAGATAAGAGTGATAAAGACGAATCCGCTCACTGTAAGTAAAGTCGCTATCCGTTCCT
>DAOTUF010000414.1:0-2038 GCA_034437495.1 Chloroflexaceae bacterium
GAGGAGTGGCGGCGAGAAGTGGAGCGGAGCAGCGAGACCTTCGGGGAGTGCGCGGGCTACTGGTGCTACGTGCCGGGCGGCACCTATACCATTGGGGGGTGGCTGGACGATGAAGAGGATGTCAACGACGCGCAGGCGGAGGTGGAGCTATCGCCCTACTGGGTGGCGAAGCACCCGGTCACGGTGCAGCAGTACCGCCAGTTCATGGAGGCAGGCGGGTACAACCACGAGGGGTGGTGGACACCGCAGGGGTGGGCGTGGAAGACCGAGCAAGGACGCACGCAGCCCGACTGGTGGGGCGACGAGCGCTTCCGCGGCGACAACCAGCCGGTCGTTGGCGTGACGTGGTATGAGGCGGCGGCCTTTGCGAAGTGGCTGACCGCGCAGCTTGCCGGTACGCTGCCGGAGGGCCACTGTGTGCATCTCCCCACCGAGGCCGAATGGGAGGCGGCCTGCGCCTATGATGGGGCAGGGAACCGGAGCACCTACCCCTGGGGTGACGGCCCGGAGCCGGACGCAGCCCGGGCGGACTTTGGCAAGGATTGGCAAACGGACCGGCCCGCGCCGGTGGGCGAACGGACGGCAGGGGCCGCTCCGTGCGGGGCGCAGGAGATGGTGGGGAGCGTGTGGGAGTGGACTGCGACCCCCTGGGGGAGCTATGCAGCGGGGAGCGGCGCGGCGGAGGACGATTTTGTTCCGAACACGTCGGTGTCGCTGCGGGGTGGGAGTTGGGTAAATAATAGCACATACGTTCGCTGCGGCTCGCGCTGCTGGTTCCTCCCGTTCTTCAGGTTCCACGGCAGGGGCTTTCGGTTGTTCCTCCCCTCGAACGCATGTTCGAGGTTTCTGAATCCTGAATCCTGAATCCTGGTTTCTGACCATGCCCAAAGGACGGAGCAGCCGGGGACTGCGGCGGGAGGGGGGGATGCAAGGGGGCATGCCCCCTTGCCCGTCGCAAAAAATTTTTTTGGGGGGGTGATCCTGATTATGTCAGACTGGTTTGACCCGATAGTTGCCCGGGCCGTCACTATCACCGACGACACCCTGACCGTTGATCTAGTTGATGGGCGGAGCATTGCCGTCCCGCTGGCGTGGTATCCGCGGCTCCGGCACGGCACCCACCCGGAGCGCGAACACTGGCGCTTCGTCGGGGGTGGGGAGGGTATCCACTGGCCCGACCTGGACGAAGACCTCCGGGTGGCCGATCTTCTGGCGGGGTATCCTTCTGGTGAGAGTCAGCGGTCATTCCACCGCTGGTTGAGCACCCGGACAGCAGCATCGGTGGGGGAAACGAGGGAGTAGGGGGCCGGGAAGGGAACAGCAGTGGTTACACGCGAACAAATAGAAGAACTCAGCGCTCACATTGCCCGGACCTTTCACCCAGAGCAAATCATCCTGTTTGGCTCGTATGCCTATGGTGAGCCGTCCGAAACGTCGGATGTAGATTTGCTGGTCATCATGCCGCTGATGGAGCACACCCGCCCGTCATTTGGGGTAGACCTGCTGGTGCGCGACTCAGAGCAGGTGCGCCAGCGGTTGGCGTGGAATGATTACTTCCTGTGCGACATTATCGAAAGGGGACAGGTCCTCTATGCAGCCTCTAACCCGCGAATGGGTCAGCAAAGCAGCGTTTGAACTTGCCATCTGCTTGATATCTTGCTCCTGGCGCTTCAATCCCGTTCGCCAAAGTCCGTCCAGAAGAAGAGCAGCGCATTCGCAACGTAGCGTTCGCCCGTGTCGTCCGAGGGGTGGTTCATCACCTCCCCGTCGAGCACCATCGTCGTGGAGCCACCCCCATCCAGTTCCATCGCCGTATGTGCCCCGAACTCGCGCAGCAGGCTGGCAAACTCAATCTGCCGCATCCCACGGCTGTAGCCGCGCTGGTAGCCATCCACCACCGCCACAATGAGCGTCTGCTTCTGGCGGTCGTAGCCCACCCCCGTACGCGGCATATAGAACCAATCGTAGTGGCGAACCTTCCAATCGGTGTCGAAGTCTTCGCAAAGGGGGTCCTCCCCGCCGCTGGAGGGGAGGCTAT
>DAOTUF010000415.1:0-2412 GCA_034437495.1 Chloroflexaceae bacterium
GTCGGGCAGGCCGAGGTATGACCAGACCTGGCCTTTCGAGGCTCCGTTCAGCCGGTCACGATACCCTGGGGTGCGCGAGCCAGCTCCAGGCCCTATCGCTGGTGGTTAACCAGGCCAACGCGGAATGGCACGTGCTGCCAGCATGACAAGCCGGTTGAACATGGTCGAGGCTCACGTGACCGCCGCAAGGCGAGTGGGTTTGCTAGTTTTCCCGCCGTAAGGCGAAAAACCAGCCCAGGACGACGTTGTGGAATGGTTGGAGTAAAAGAAAGGAGGAGCGCGGTGCTTCCTCCACCCGCTGAAGCAGGTGGTTTCCGCGCCGCCAATTCTATGATGGACCATAGGGATCATGAGGAAATCTTTATCGATGTGCGGCATGGGCGGGCCTTCGTCTCGCGCCATGTCGCGGGAGACGACGGGTCATTTTCCTGGGAAAGCGCGGTCAATGAACATGAGATTGAGCACGATGCTATCGAGGCGGTGAAAGCCCAGGGGGGCGACCTTTCTCAAGATGGGCGCTACCACTGCCCCCGCGAACTGGCAGCCAGGGCAAAGTGGCCGTGGGACACGCGGGGAACCAGCTCCGCGTGAGAGCGGACCCGCAGCCCCGCCGAAAAAAACCAGCACGGCAGAAAAAACCCTGCCTCGTAGTGAGGCAGGAGCAGGATAAACAAAGGTAAAGAGGAACGGTTGACCGCCCCCCCCGAAGGGAAAGCGCGGTCGGGCTATTCCTGGTCGGGCAGACTTTTCGCCTGGTCTGGCTCGGGAGGCTGGCCCAGAATCTTGTTGGTCAGGTAGGTGGCCAACCACGCCGCGATGATGCCCAGTACCAGGTTCAAAATCCCATACAAAAGCTGTCGTTTCAGGTCATAATCCGACACGGTTGCTCCACGCCTTCCTAATCATGATCATGCCGGACGACTTCCCGAACCGTGGCCTGCGCTTTGAGCGCAATATCTTCGGCCTGTTCCTTCACCAGCGCCCGCGTCTGGGGGCCACTGCGTGGCGACCACAGCGCGGCGACAATGCCTCCGGCGAGCATGCCCGCCAGGAGTCCGGCCACAAACGATTTATTTCCTTCCGGAAGTCTGGTGGTATCCATCATTATCATCATCATGAATGGTATGTTACTACTTTCTACGCGATCACAGGTAATCGCTGCTGAAATTCCTGCTTCATGCTGCCCGGCACTCTCGGACGAGCGCCTGACTTACCGTCCACAACAGTCCACAGGCGTGTTTTCCACCCCGACGCAACCACGACCGGGGAGGTCCAGGTTCACCCTGTCCCCTTGATTATATCACATCCTGGGGGACTGCACCGGACCCTCGCTCGCTGGTGGGCGAACCGGCCCGCAGCAACCAGGCGACCCTACGAAACCAGGGTATTCCAGGGATACTTACCCATCCGGTAGAGCGCTTCGACCAGCTCTTCCATCCGAATAGGCTTGCTGATATAGTCATCCATCCCTGCTGCCAGGCATTGCTCGCGGTCTTCCACCATGGCGTGGGCAGTCACAGCAATGATGCGGGGTTGCAGGTGCCTGGGAAGACGGGAACGTATCTGGCGGGTCGCTTCCAACCCATCCATTTCGGGCATCTGCACATCCATAAAGATGAGGTCGTACTGCTGCCGTTGTAGCACGTCCAGAACCTCCAGGCCATTGGAGGCCACCCCGGCCCGATACCCCATCCGCTGCAAGATGCCCAGAGCCACTTTCTGGTTCACAATGTTGTCTTCGGCAACCAGGATACGCAGCGGAAGATGCAGCGCCATCTGCGGGTCAACGAGCGGGAGCGCCCCCGAAGATGCCGTCGGGGACCGGCTCCTGGTGATGCTCTTCTTCAGCGTCTCATAGAGCAGGGCCGTCTTGACGGGCCTGGTCAGACGCGGGACGTGGGCCAGGCCCGCTGCTCGAATGGCTTCAACATTCGTCTTGATGGAGATGAGCAGCACCATCGGCAAAGCCGTCCGTCCGTCGGTCTCGCTGGTCTCCTTCTCCTTTGCCTTCTGGTTCCGTTCCACCTCCGAAGCCAGCGCCAGCCCATCCGTATCCATCGTATCCATGTCTGAGCGGGGGGGGATAGACAGGACAGACGGGATGGAGGGAGGGGAACAGTCGATGAGAGCCACATCGAAGGGGGGAGACTCGCGGAGCAGGCGCAGCGCCTCGGCAGCCGCCGGAGCCTGTTCTACCACCATCCCCCACGACTGGACGTGCAGGGCGAGGGAGGCACGGGTCGCGGGGTGCCGGCTGCACACCAGCACCCGCTTGCCTGCCAGCGGCGGGTGGGGACCACGCAGGGAGGGAGGCGGGGTGTCAGGGACTAGCTCCAGGGGGATGGTCAGGTGAAAGGTGGAGCCTTTGCCGGAACATCCGCCCAAAGGCGCGTGCGATGGCGCGCCCACGCC
>DAOTUF010000416.1:0-4267 GCA_034437495.1 Chloroflexaceae bacterium
GCAGCACCGTCTCGGGCAACACCGCCACGGAGAGCGGGGGCGGCATCGCCAGTTACTATGGGACATCGTACCTGGTCAGCAGCACCGTCTCGGGCAACACGGCGGACGATGATGGCGATGGCAGCGGCGATGGGGGTGGGATATACAGCACAACCCCCAGTCCTACTAATCTTGCCAGTCACACCATCATTGCGGGGAATCACGACCGGTCGCCCGTTGGAGCCGTTCATCCAGACATTTCCGGTCCCATGGAGGGAGATGGGTACAACCTGGTGGGGAACCTGAACGGCGCATCGGGGACCATCGGCACCGGGAGCGACCGGGTGGACTCCAGGGAACACCTGGCTCCGCTGGCCGACAATGGCGGCCCCACCCTGACCCACGCTCTGCGGCGGGGCAGTCCGGCCATCGATGGGGGGGACCCGTCTTTCTCATATTTTCCCTACGACCAGCGCGGGACAGGCTTTGAACGGGTGATTGACGGCAACGGGGATGGCACCGCCGTGGTTGACATCGGAGCCTACGAAGTGCAGCCATCCATTGGTGGCGTGGCCTTCTTCCTGGAGCCAGTGGCGCAGAACGGGGAGGAGATGCCTGTTGTCCCGCTGCTGCTGGTGGTGTTGGCAACCGACGCAGCAGCGCTGGCCTGGTTGCTCTGGCGCACGTGGCGCAAGCAGCAGCAGCCCGCCAGCGAGCGTGAGTGACGGCCCTTGATTGACCGCGTGCTCCTGCCCGGTCCCCCCGCCCCCGTTCCTCCAGGACTGGATGGGAGCGGGGGGACCGGGACAGGAGGCGTCCCGAAGGAGGGACTATCTCGCCCCGGTGTCGTTTTTCACGGGCACCTCCTCATATCCCGTGACCATCGCCTTGAGGTTGGCGGTGGGAGTGCGACCCGTGGTCGTCATATAGACGTGGACGATGAAGAAGACCACCAGCAGAAATGCCCCCGCCGTATGCAGCAGCGCCACCACCGTGAGCGACCCCGACAACCCGATTTGCGGCCAGGTGTTGTAGAACAGGTAGAGCAGGCCAGTGGTCGCCAGCACAGGAAAGATGAGCAGCTTGAAGCCCAGGTAGGTGAACCGCTGGAGCGGGTTGAGCTTCGAGAGCCGCGTCTTTTCGAAGGGGTGCAGCTCCCCCCGAAAAATCCCCTTCGTGTAGAAGCGAAACACCGCACTGAGGTTCTCCGTCGTCGGAAGATACTGCTTCCACTCCCCCGTCGTGAAGTGCCAGAACATCGAAAAGATGGCCAGGATAACCAGCATCAGCGCCGCCACGCGGTGGATATCCGAAGCCGCAGCAAAGCCAAACAGCCGGTAGGTCCCGTGGACTTCAAACCCGGTCACGCCCAGGATGATAATCAGGGCCGCCTGTGCCCAGTGCCAGAACCGTTCAAAGCGGGCGTAAATCCAGACCTTCTGCTTCTTTCGCATGACTAGTGCTCCTTCCTCTGCTGTGCTTCTCGCGCCTGGCGTCGAGCGGTCTGTTTCCGTCGCTTCTCGCTGGCCTGCCGCTGACGGTGCGCCACCATCCGCAGCGAGCCGTGCCCAACCACGCCCACCAGCGCGACCGCCGCCAGCAACCAGCCGGTCACATCCAGGGCGAGGCTGCGGTCGCGGCCCGGGATGTAGCCGCCGGGCAGGTTTGCCAGACGCCCGTTGCGGCTGTGGCACGCGCCGCAGCGCAGGGCGTGGTCTGCCGGGGCAACGCCGTGGTTCAGCAGCCAGGACATTTCCGTGGAGACGAAATCATACTCCCCGCTGTAGGGCACGCCGGCCTCTTCCATCCCCGCGGCAATGGCCGCATCCCAGTCCAGGCCGCGCCAGTAGGCGCTTTCATCCTGCCCGGCCAGATGCACCACCGCCAGCGTGTTGCGTTCGCTGTCGTAGGGCTGAACCCCGCGAAACACCCGCACCGGCCAGATACGGGCGTGCTCATCCTCGTAGCGCCCCTCCAACCGATTGATGGCGACAGGTTCGGATGGGTCGGCGGATGGGTCGGCGGACGGGTTGATAGGGTCGCCAATGGTGAGATAGCGGACCTCGCCGTTGAACCAGATATAGTCCGGTACCACGTCCTCTTCCCACGTAAATGCTCCGCGCCGCGTGTCGTAGGTGATACGTCCTTCGTCGTCAAAGCGGCTCACCGGCTGGCCATCCTCGTCGGTCTCGCCGGCCTGCGACCAGTCCCACGACATCATCGCGGCCTCGCCCCGCGCAAAGCGGGGGATGTGGCAGGTTACGCAGGCGATGCGGTCGATGTGGTCGTTGAGCTTGCCCTTTTCGTGAACCTGGAGGCCGTGGCAAGAAACACAGGCCGCCTGGGTATGGTGTTCAAACCGCTGTTCGGACTGCCCGAGGGGGTGGTAGCGGCTCCCCTCAACCTGGTGTCTCGGCGCGATATGGCAGTGCCCGCACGAGAAATCTTTCCCCTCCACGTCCATGTGGACATCCACTTCGTGGTCAGGTTCCAGCAGTTCGGGGGAGAGCTTCCCATGGTGGCCCGGATTCGTGGTGTCAGAGAAGTGGCAGGCTCCGCAGGTCTGGCGGCTCGTCGGGCCGACGTTGCGGGCAATCTCCTGCAAATCGGGCGGCTCCCACATATTCCCGCTCCCCGGGGGGAACTCGGTCGGTTCGGAGGCCGGGCGACCGGCGTTCTGAGGGAGCTTCGCATAGGTACCGGTCGTGTCGTGGCAGACCAGGCAGTCCACCTGCTCTTCGGCCATAAAGTCGAAGCTGCGGTCGCTATAGCCATAGCCCGCATGACAGGTGGCACACGCCTGCTCGTTGGAGCGAACCGACAGCGCCGAATTATTGATGATGTGGCGCTTCCCGAGCACCTGGTCGGTTTCGGGGTGGACAAACTCCCACGTCCAGTGGAGCGCGTGGATCATCTGCGTGGACGCATTGGTATGGCAGGAAAGGCAGGCGCGTGTCACCTCCGGCCCGCTGTCGAAGGGCTGCTGCAACGCCTCAAACTCGTGGTGGTCGGCGGTGCTTGCGGGTATCCGGTCTGCTCCCCTTTCCTCATCCCCCCCGCGCCGATGACGTTCGTCTTCGTCTTCGTCTTCGTCTTCGTCTTCGTCTTCGTCTTCGTCTTCGTCTTCGTCTTCGTCTTCGTCTTCGTCTTCGTCCTGCTGCAAAACGGGCGCTTGTGCAGGCTCACCCCGGCCCGAAGTCGCGGCGGTGGGCCGCAGGGCAACCCCTCCCACCAGCAGGGCCAGCAGGAGCAGCACCGGCAGAACCAACCGTTGCAGAGCGTTCATAAAGTCTCCTTACCTTATCCTCTTCATAGAAATGGCGGCGCAGGAAACCACCTGCTTCAGCGGGTGGAGGAAGCGCCGCTGTCCTCCTTATACATACGATACTCCTCTTTTGCCTGTATTGCAAGAATCCGGCCGGCCTGAGCGCAGCATCCGGAAATGCCCCGAACGGGGCAGGTTCAGGTTCGGGGGGGCGCTTCCTGTGGTATCATAGTGCCTTGCAGGAGCAAGCCGGGCAAGGAAACGGACGGAGTCCGATGGTCCGGGGCCGGTTGCTCCCCCTGGGAAACCCTGGAACTAGATGAGGAGATGAGACCTATGTCAGCACTGACGACCTCACCCGCGTGGCAAGCGCTCGAAACCCACTACCAGTCCATCCGAGGCGTAGCAATGCGCGACCTGTTCGCCCGCGACCCGGCCCGCTTCGAGACCTTTTCGATCTGGTTTGGCGATCTGCTCTTTGACTATTCTAAGAATCGTATCACCGAAGAGACGCGCTCCCTGCTGATTGACCTGGCGCACCAGGCTCGCCTTGCCGAGCACACACAGGCCATGTTCAACGGCGAGAAGATTAACCACACCGAAGGGCGGGCGGTGCTGCACGTCGCGCTGCGCAACCGCTCCAACCGGCCCATCCTGGTGGACGGGGAGGACGTGATGCCCGACGTGAACCGCGTGCTTGACCAGATGCGCCACTTTAGCGAGACGGTGCGCTCCGGTGGCTGGAAGGGGTTCACGGGCAAGCCCATCACCGATGTGGTGAATATTGGCATTGGCGGGTCTGACCTGGGGCCGAAGATGGTGACACAGGCGCTCACCCGCTACGGCAAGCCCGACCTGCGGATGCACTTTGTCTCGAATGTGGACGCGACGGACATCGCCGAAACGCTGCGGCAGGTCCACCCGGAGACGACGCTCTTTCTGGTCGCTTCCAAGACCTTTACCACCCAGGAGACGATGACCAACGCCCACACCGCCCGGGCATGGCTGCTCTCGGCTGCCAGC
>DAOTUF010000417.1:0-3081 GCA_034437495.1 Chloroflexaceae bacterium
CATCCCCAGGGCGACCCGCGCCGCGTTGCTGCCCACCACCCCGCCCCCCAGAATGACCACCCGCGCCGGGCGCACTCCCGGCACCCCGCCCATCAGGATGCCGCGCCCACCGTGGTTCTTCTCCAGGAAGCTGGCCCCTACCTGCACCGCCATCCGCCCGGCCACCTCGCTCATCGGTGTCAGCAAGGGCAAATCGCCGCCCGGCCCCTCCACCATCTCGTAGGCGATGCCGGTCACACCCCGCGTGACCATCTCCCGGGTCAGGTGCTCCGCGGCAGCCAGGTGCAGAAAGGTGAACACCACCAGGTCGGGCCGCAAAAACGCATATTCGGCAGGCTGCGGCTCCTTCACCTTGACCACCAGTTCGGCTCCCCAGGCATCCGCAGCGGTGGGGACGATTTCCGCCCCGACGGACTGGTAGTCGGCGTCGGCAAACCCGCTCCCGGCCCCGCTCCCGCGCTCCACCAGCATGCGGTGTCCGTCCTCCACCAGGTCGCGCACCCCGCCGGGGGTCAGCGCAACGCGGTATTCATCGTCCTTTATTTCTCCTGGTATGCCAATAATCATCGTGTCTGTAGTATAGGGTCTTTGCAGGCGGGTGTCAACCACCCCATCGCCCGATTCTTGACATGCCCCTCCCTTAATGCTACCATTCCTCTACCATACCAGATGTCATTAGTCTCTGGTTCAAAAAAGAAAAAACAAGGAAAAGAGTGAAAGAACATATTCGTGTCGCTATCGTTGGAGTAGGAAACTGCGCCTCATCGCTGGTTCAAGGTGTATACAAATATCAGCAGGTGCGTGACATTGAAAACGTCCCCGGCCTGATGCATGTCACGCTTGGCGGCTACCATATCAGCAATATTGAGTTTTCGGCAGCATTTGACGTTGACACCAATAAAGTAGACAAAGACCTGTCAGAAGCCATATGGTCTCCTCCCAACACCGCCTACCAGTTTGCGCAGGTCCCCCACCTGGGGGTGCCTGTCTGCCGTGGCGTGACCCTCGACGGACTGGGCAGCTATCTCAAGACCATCATCGAGGAAGCGCCGCGAGAACCAGACCCGGTGGCCGCGGTGCTGCGGGAGACGCGCACCGATGTGGTGGTGTCGTTCCTGCCGGTGGGGAGCGAGGCCGCCACCAGGTGGTACGTTGAGCAGGCGTTGGAGGCGGGGTGCGCCTTTATCAACTGCATTCCGGTCTTCATTGCCAGCCAGGAGGAGTGGCGCAGGCGGTTTGAGGAGCGCGGGCTGCCCCTGATTGGGGACGATGTGAAGAGCCAGGTCGGAGCGACCATCGTCCACCGGGCGCTTACCACCCTCTTCCAGGAACGCGGGGTGCATCTGGACCGCACCTACCAGCTTAACTTCGGTGGCAACACCGACTTTTTCAATATGCTGGAAAAGGAACGGTTGGAAAGCAAAAAGACGAGCAAAACCAATGCCGTCACCAGTCAGCTTCCCTACCCGCTCCCGCCGGGGAACGTCCATATCGGGCCGAGCGACCACGTTCCGTGGCTTGGCGATCGCAAGTGGTGCTACATCCGCATGGAGGGGACGACCTTTGGCGATGTGCCGCTCAACCTGGAACTTAAGCTCGAAGTTGAGGACTCGCCCAACTCCGCGGGAGTGGTCATTGACGCCATCCGCTGCGCAAAGCTGGCGCTGGACCGCGGTATCGGGGGGGCGCTTGATGGCCCGTCGGCCTACTTTATGAAAACCCCTCCCCGCCAGTATCATGACTATGAAGCCCGCCGTTTGACCGAGGAGTTTATTGCAGCAGCAGCAAAGGACCGGTAATCGCTCGGGGACCCATCCAGGGGCTTGCCATCCCATGCGTCTCGTTATCCAGATACCGGTGCTCAACGAGTGTGACACCATTGCCGACGTCCTGAACGACCTTCCGCGCACCATCCCCGGGGTGGACGAGATCATGGTCCTGATTGTTGACGATGGGTGTACCGACAACACCGTGGCGATTGCGCTGGCGCACGGCGCTCACTACGTCGTGCGCCACACCAGCAACCGCGGTCTGGCTGCCGCCTACCAGACCGGGGTAGATACCGCCCTCCGCCTGGGAGCCGACATCATCGTCAACATCGATGGCGACCACCAGTATTCGGGGCAGGATATCCCCTGCCTGATTGCCCCCATCCTGAGCGGGCAGGCCGATGTGGTGATTGGGGACCGCCAGGTCCAGACTATCCAGCACTTCTCACCCTTCAAAAAGAAGCTGCAACACCTGGGCAGCAGCGTGGTGCGGTGGGTGTCCGACACCGACGTTCCCGACACCGTCAGCGGCTTCCGGGCGCTCTCCCGCGAGGCCGCGCTCCGCACCTTCGTCACCACGGAGTTTTCCTACACCGTCGAAAACCTCATCCAGGCTGGCAAGCGCCGCCTGACCATCGCCGCCGTGCCCGTCCGCACCAACCCGGTCCGCCGACCCTCCAAGCTCCACCGCGGCAACTGGCACTTCATCAAGCGTCAGGCCGCCATCATCGTCCGCTCCTATGCCACCTACGAGCCGCTCAAAAGCTTTAGCTATGTCTCTCTGGGGCTTCTGGGAGTGGGGATGGTCTTCTTGCTGCGGGCAACCTATGTGTTCGTCGGACGGCGCTTCGAGTGGCTCGAAGGGTCGAACGTCCAGTCGCTCCAGGCCGGGAGCCTGCTGGTGCTGATGGCGCTCATCTTCTTCTTGATTGGCCTGGTGGCCGACCTGGTGGGCACCAACATCAAACGACTGGTCGAAGAGGTGCTCTACCGCGTGCGCTCCATACAGGTGGCGGACGAAGCGTGGCGGCGCAGTATCCTGGAGCGGCTCGACCGCCTGGAGCAGCGGGAGCAGCAGACGGAGCCGGGGAAGTCGGAAGTTGGGAAGGACGGCCCTGTGCTATAATAGGCGTGTCGTATTCTTTCGCCGTTGACCCTTCCGGATATCTGGAACGGGCTATCATGAACATAATACACGTCTTCATCCACAGCAATCACTCGCCGGAGGCTAAACAATGCGCTATCTCCTCGATCAACAATCCTACCAGGAAATGATGTCTATCCCAGAGCATCCCCGCGACTGTTATGTACG
>DAOTUF010000418.1:0-5550 GCA_034437495.1 Chloroflexaceae bacterium
CGATCAGCAGGAAGATCCTTTGATCCTTCGGCATGCCATTCGCGAAAGTATCGAAGACCTCGCGGAAACAGAGGCCGCAGAAAACGTCCAGTTCGTTGTTGTTGAACGTGCGAACCAGATAGTGGTAGAGAGAAAGGGCTTCTTTTTCGTTCTCGGTGCTGCTCACAGGTTCACCTCGCGGTTCTTGCCATGGTCTTCGTCGTATGGTACCACAGAATCACCCGGTGGCCTGCCCCACCACGTAGACCCCCCACGTGTCGAACCCCGGAGCCTTCCCGGTCAACCATTCGCCGCAGCCAACCCGCACGAAGCCCGTCTGCGCAAAGAGCGCGTCGATTTCGGGCAGGAACAGGTAGCGCATCCGGTGGGTCTCTCGGATTTGCTCAACGCTGCCGCTGGAGCGGTCGGTCACAAAGGTGTGGTAGGCGACATCCACCAGGTTTTCGTTGGGGTGCATCGCTGGTTCGGCAATGCGGGTCACGCTCGTGGCCTCATCCTCGACGCGCTTGACGCGCACGGCGGGGCGGTCGGTGAGCACCGCAGGGCCATACCAGCAGTCGAAGAGGAAGACCCCCCCGGGCTTCAGGTGGACCCGGGCGGTGGTGCAGGCAGCCCGAAGCTCCGCGCTGGTCGTCTGGTAGCTGACGACGTGGAAGAGCGAGATGACCCCATCGAAGGGGGTTCCCACGCGGGCGTGGCAGATATCCCCCTCCACGAAGCGCAGTCGCGCCGCCTGCTCCGGGGGCAGCGTCTCGCGCCGGGCGTTGGAACGCGCCAGCATCTCGACGCTGCGCTCAATGCCGCACACCTCGTAGCCCTCTGCGGCCAGGAAAGCCGCGTGAACCCCCGTCCCGCTCCCCAGTTCGAGCAGGGTGGAGGCACCGGGCGCGTGGGTATGCAGCACATCGCAAACGAACCGCGCCTCACCTGCGTAGTCCTTATCGCGGTAGAGCAGGTCATAGGAGCGGGCATAGGCTCCAAACACCCCCCGGTCCCCCCTCATGACAGCACCTCCCGCACCACCTGCACCACGCGGTCCATCTGAGCGTCGGTCAGCGCCAACCCGCCAGGCAGGTAGAACCCGCGCCGGGCGAGCATCTCGGCGACGGGGAAGGAAGCCTGGGGGAACAGCCCCATCTTCCGGAAGACGGGCTGCTCGTGCATCGGCCAGAAAAAGGGGCGCGTGCCAATCTGGTGCTGACGCAGGCGGCTCATCGCTTCTTCCGCCTCATAGGGAACCCCCGGCTTCAGCACCACCCCGTAGACCCAGTAGATGTTTTCGGCATAGTCGGTCTGCGGGAGGGGAAGCTGGAGGGTGTCCATATCCTCCAGGAGGCTGGTGTAGCGCTGCCCCATGCGGCGCTTGCGGGCCACCAGCGCACCGAGCCGCTCAAGCTGCGCCACGCCGAGCGCCGCCTGCACATTGCTCATGCGGAAGTTCCAGCCAAGCTCCTCGTGGACAAAGCGCCGGTGGGGTTGGAAGCAGAGGTTGCGCAGCGACCGGCACCGCTCCGCCAGGCGCTCATCATCGGTGACGACCATTCCTCCCTCGCCGGTGGTGATATGCTTGTTCGGATAGAAGCTGAAGGTACTGATTTCCCCGAAGCTGCCGCATGGTCGGCCACGGTAGGTCTGCCCGTGCATCTCCGCCGCGTCCTCAATGATGGCCAGATGGTGGCGGCTGGCAAGCTCCAGCAGCGGGTCCATATCCACGGGCAGGCCGTAGATATGCACGACCATGATGGCCCGGGTTCGGGGTGTCACCTGCGCCGCGACCTGACCCACATCCATGTTCCAGGTGAGCGGGTCGCTGTCTACCACCACCGGGGTTGCGCCCGCACGGACGATAGCGGCAGCACACGAGATGATGGTAAAGGAGGGCAGGATGACCTCATCGCCCGGGCCGAGGTCCAGCGCCGCTGCTGCCACCTCCAGCGCTGCCGTGCCGTTGCACACCGCCACTCCGTAGCGCCGACCAACCCGCGCCGCAAACTGCTCCTCTAGCTGCCGCACAAAGGGACCTTCCGAAGAAATCCAACCCGTATCAATACACTGATTCAGGTAGGCCCGTTCGTTCCCGTCGAGCAGCGGTTCGTTGACCGGAACGGGGCCGGGTGCTGATGGGGTATTCATAGACATACGTTCTCTCCTTCTCCCCTCTTCCTTACACTTCCTTACGCTTCCTTACGCTTCGTCCGGGTTTTCGCCCAGTGCTCGCAGCCGCTCCTCCAACCGAAGCAACCGCTGGAGCGCCTGGTCCTTCTCCGTTTCCAACTGGCCTTTCTCCTCCTCCAGCCGGAGTGCCCGCTGTCGTTCCTGTTCGGCCCGCTCTTCGGCCGAGGGAAGCAGGTTGCCCTGCTCGTCCCACCACCGCAGCCACGGCAGGTTCACGTTGGCATAGGTCCCATACCAGATACCAAGCTCCACCCCGAGCATTGGAATGGGGTAGTGCCCGCGCGGGTTGGGTCCCTCCAGTTCATAGACTCCATTTACCAGGTGATAGACCTCGACGGTGCCCGGGTTGACCAGGTAGATAGCATAGAAGGCCGGGCGGATGAACCGCTCATAGATCCAGAACTTGCCCGTATAGGGGGTAGCATCGCGTTCTTCGTGCCCGTCGCCCGACGCAAACTCAATCACGATGGAAGGCGGTATCAGTTCCTTCCACAGCACGTACGAACGACGAAGCCGTCCCTGGAGCGCGGGGGGAACGTCTGGTACGTAGAACCAGTCGGGCGCGACGGCCCCCCGGACCGGGTTGTCTGTCTGAACCGCCTCGATATTCCAGTAGATGCCGCAGTCCTGTCCGATACAATAGGTTCCCTCGGGGTGGCGCTGCCGGAGCAGCGGCTCAATCGAGGTGGTGAGCAAGATGCTCTGGGGGTGTTCCTGAAAGTTTTTCACAAAGGTTCCATCCGTTTCTGGCAGCTCCGTATGGTCAGGCCAGCGATAGGTGAAGATCTCCGGCGGGAGTGTCTCCAGAAGAGCCGATTCTGTTGGTTTCATCATAATAAGCACATCTTTCCCAGGTTTACCCAATCCTGGAAGTATCATACCACGCAGGGCAGGGGGGAGCAACCAGCCCCCCATCCCCCCCACGCCGATGCGTATGGCTCAGAGCATGGTACAATACCCCCCGGTCCCGAGCCGTCACGCACCATCGTCCACCGTCCATCGTCCATCATCCACCGTCCACCATTATGATCATGACCATGAAGCTACGCTACAACCCTCGCCTATGGACGGCCTCCCTGCGCCCGCTCCTCCCCCACCTCGCAGCCCTGGTCCTCTTCGCGGTGCTGGCCAGCATCGCCACCTGGCCCCTGCTGCTGCACCTGCCCACGCACCTGCCCGCCATGCCCACCGAACTGAGTCAGGACCTCTGGCAGAACGTCTGGAATATCTGGTGGGTGCGGCACGCCCTGCTCGTGGAGCAGACCAACCCCTACACCACCGGGATGTTGTTCTACCCGCAAGGGGCTTCGCTCTCCCTGCACACCCTGAACCTCCCCCTCAGCCTGGGCGGGCTGCCCCTCCTCTCCGTCTTCGATATCGTCCCAACCAGCAATCTGCTCACCCTGCTGGTGCTGGTCCTGTCGGGCTATGTGCCCTTCCTGCTGGCCCGCTCGCTCACGGGCAGCACCCCCGCGGCGGTGGTGGCGGGAGCCATCGTGCTCTGCTCCCCGCAGCGCTTGAACGACCTGCGTCTGGCGCAGTTGCCCACCGTGAGCGACTACGGCGTCCCCCTGACTCTCCTGCTCGTGCTGCTGAGCCTGGAGCGACGGACCTGGCGCTCCGCGGCGCTGACCGCGGGGGGGGTGCTCCTGACCGGGTTGAGCAGCTGGTATCACCTGTTCCACACCCTGCTGCTCCTGACGATGCTGCTGGCCTGGCGAGCGGCTGCGGCCTGGCGCAGCGGCAGAGGGCCGGCGCTCCGTGCTGAACTGATACCGTGGGGACGGATAGCCGGGTTCAGTGTGCTCCTGCTGATGCCCTTTCTGCTGCCGGCCCTGGTCGAGGCGCACACCGCTCCCTACGCCCGCAAGGGGGACGAACTGGTCGCCAGCGCGTCCCTGCTCCACCTCCTCCCCATCCCCCCCGACGGGGTGTGGCAGAGCGTCCCCGCCGCGTGGCTGAGTGCGGCCCCCTTTGCGTGGCTGCCGGTGGGGTTGGCGCTGGCGGGGTGGTGGCTTGCGCCGCGGCAGGCCACCATGTGGGCGACCATGGCACTGGGGTGCCTGCTCCTCTCGCTCGGCCCGCGGCTCCACCTGTCCCCCGGCTCAGGAGATAGCGGCGTCCCGCTGCCCTACGCTCTGCTGCGCTCGCTCCCCTTCGTGAGCATGTTTCGCGCACCGGGGCGTATCAACGCGGTGACGACCCTGCTCATCGGAGTCATGGCGGCGGTCGGGCTGGCCCGGGTCCTGCGGCCCCTCCCCGTCGGTCGTGGCTGGCTCCTGGGTGGTGTGCTCACCGTGCTCATTGCGGTGGAAAGTCTGCGGCTCCCCTTCCCCCTCACCGATGCCACCATCTCGCCGTTCTATGCGCAGATTGCCAACGAGCCGGGCGAATGGAGCGTGCTGGAACTGCCGCTCGACCGCCCGGACCGCCACCTGCTGGAGATGTATGCGCAGACCGCTCACGGCCACTTCATCCTGACTGGCCAGACCTCCCGCGATGTGCCGCGGGTTCCCTACGAGTCCGCTCCGCCCATTGCCCAGACCGAACGGGCCGACCCGCGCCCGGATATCGTCACGCTCCCCCCACCCGACCGCGAGCACCTGTTCCGGGCGCTGCGCGTGCGCTACCTGGTCATCCACCACGACCCGCACCACCCGCAGCGAGCCGAGCAGCAGGCCGCCACCGCTGCCCGGGTCTTCCCCGCTTCCCTGACTAGGGTCTACGCCGACCACCGCCTCACCGCCTTCCGGCTGGACGAGGTGGCCGCCTGGCTTGATGGGCCGGGGCGCACAACTCGCGTCGAGGTTCCCCTGTTCCTGGGGCTGGACCTGAGCTGGCCCCCGCCCGAAGTGGGGAGACACGGACAGGCACGCTGGCTGCCGCCAGAGGGAGGGGGGCTGTGGACCTATACGCAGCGGCCCCGGCGGGTGGTGCTGGAACTTTCGCTCTACAGCCTGCCGGGAGCACGTCCGCTCGAAATCTGGCTGAATGGTCGCCACGTCCAGACTCTCCCCATCCCGGCGGGACTCTCTCCGCGCCGCTATACCACCGCTCCCCTGAGCCTCCCCCGCGGACCGAGCTTGATTGAACTCCATGCCCCGGAGGGAGGAGCAAGCCCACAAACGCTCGGGACTGGCGCGGATACCCGCCTGCTCTCGTTCAGTATCCACCACGCCCGCCTGCGCGAGGTGGAGGCGCGGGAGTGAAACCCGGGGCCGGAAGGTATGGTATACTCTTTGAGGTAAGGGGAACAGCCATCCAGTGGCACAGGATACAGTGGTATACGTGGTATAGTAAGGAGGCTGAGTTATGACCACCATTGGCAAAAACACGACCATCACCTGGTTGGGGCACGCGACATTCCATATCGTG
>DAOTUF010000419.1:0-8705 GCA_034437495.1 Chloroflexaceae bacterium
GTAGCCGACCAGAATGCTCGGCCAGATGACGGTATGGAACACAATGTTGTCCTTGCCCATGAAGTAGTAGTGGGGAGCGTGGGGGTTTTGCCACCACTCGCGCCAGGCGTCAGGGGTGCCGCGGCTGCGGGCCCATTCGATGCTCGCGGAGAGATAGCCGATCACCGCGTCGAACCAGACGTAGATACGTTTGGTCTCGCGGTTCACATATTCGGGCAGGGGGATGGGCACGCCCCAGTCCAGGTCACGGGTGATGGCGCGAGGACGCAGGTCTTCGAGCAGGTTCAGGGAGAAGGTGCGCACGTTCGGACGCCAATGGTCCTGACGGGCTATCCAGGCGGCAAGCTGTTCGGCAAAGGCGGGCAGGTCGAGGAAGAAGTGCTCGGTTTCCCGAAAGACGGGCGGCGTCCCATCCACCTTGGAGCGGGGATTGATCAGGTCAGCCGGGTCAAGCTGGTTGCCACACTGGTCACACTGGTCGCCGCGGGCTTCGTGGTAGCCGCAGATGGGGCAGGTGCCTTCGATGTAGCGGTCGGGCAGGGTGCGCCCGGTGGTGGCGGAAAACGCGCCCATGGTCGTCTGCCGCAGCAGGTAGCCCTTGTCATACAGCGTCTTGAAGACATCCTGCACCACCTGGTAGTGGTTGTGCGTGGTGGTGCGGGTGAAGATATCGTAGCTCAACCCAAGGTTGCGCAGGTCGTCGCCAATGATGCGATTGTAGCGGTCAGCCAGTTCTTTCGGCGTCACCCCTTCGCGGTCGGCGGCGAGCGAGACCGGCGTGCCGTGCTCGTCTGTGCCGCTAATCATCAGCACCTCATTGCCCTTCAGCCGATGGTAGCGAGCAAAGATGTCCGACGGCACCCCGAAACCCGCCACATGCCCCAGATGGCGTGGGCCGTTGGCATAGGGCCAGGCCACGGCAACCAGAATTTTTTCTCCCATTCCTGTGTTTTCCTCCTGCTGATATCCGGCAAACGCTTGCGCCGAAATCCACCCTCTGACCAGTGCAGTGTACCACCACTTCCCCTCACCGTAAAGACTCCTTCCGACCTCCCATGGCCATTGCAAAGTCTCAGTTCGACTTTATCCATTTGCTCGACAAACCACCGCCGGTAGCGGGGGTAGTCCCCCAGTGCTAGTGGTATCGTATTATGCCAGGGATGCATTATAGTGATGGATGAAATACCAGATGGCACCAATATGGTTCTCCAGTTTTTTTGAAAACGACCGCGTTTTGCGCACCAGACGACTGATCCGCTGCCGGAGCGTGTTGTTCAAGCGTTCGATAAGGACTACCTTGTTTTCTTCCAAAATGAAATAAAAGAGCGATATTACCTGCTTGACGTAAGACTTTGCAATGGCCATGTTGCCATCTTGCCCTGAATACGCTATAGTGAAGCCAACCAGTCATTGCATAAGAAGCAAGGCAGGGAAGTTGAAGGTAAGGAGTGCGTAAGGAGTATATTCAGGAAGGAGGAAAAAGGGCGGTCTTGTTCCGCCGAGCCATATGAAAGGCGTCATCCTTGTTGGGGGATTGGGCACCCGCCTGCGCCCACTGACGTGCAACGTTCCCAAGCCCATGATTCCGCTGGCCAATCGCCCGCTGATTGAGCGGATGCTCGTGCGCCTGCGCGACCAGGGGATCGACGAGATTGTACTGGCCGCACGCTATCTTTCGGAGCACTTCCGCGCCGCGTTTGGCGATGGTCGGGAGCTTGGTATCACCCTGCACATTGTCGAAGAACGGGACCCCCTCGGTACGGCGGGAGCCGTCAAGAACAGCGAACACCTCCTTGAAGGCGATGTATTCATCTTCAATGGCGATGTCGTGACCAGCCTGGACCTGCGGGCCATGCTCGACTTCCACCAGCAAAAGGGCAGCAAAATGACCATTGCCCTGACCCCGGTCGATGACCCGACCCAGTACGGGTTGGTAGAAATGAACCCGGAAAATCGCATCCTGCGGTTTCTGGAGAAGCCACGCGCCGAGGATGTCATGACCAACATGATTAACGCCGGCACCTATATCATCAATATGGAGGTCTTCCGCTACGTTCCGCCGGGCGAGTTCTATATGTTTGAGCGCGGGTTGTTTCCGGTGCTGCTCCAAACCGGCGACCCGATATTTGGCTATCCGACCCGAGACTACTGGACCGATGTGGGGAGGCCATCCACCTACCTGGAAGTCAACCACAATGTGCTCATCGGGCGGGTCAATATGCCCTTCCCCGGCCAGGAAATCGCCAGCCGGGTGTGGGTCGAAGGCGAAGCCCACATCGAAGAAGGCGTACAACTGGTCGGCCCGCTCGTCATCGGGCCGGAGGTGACGATTGCCCGCGGAGCCTCTATCATCGGGCCAACCGTCATCGGGGCCCGCTGCCAGATTGGACCCAACAGCACCATTGAAGAGGCGGTGCTCTGGGAAAACAACCGCATTGAAGAGGGGGCATTCCTGCGGCGGTGTGTGGTTGGTCACGGCAATACGATTGGGTCTCGCACGGTCATCGTCGGGGGAGCGGTGGTCAGCGACGAATGCACGGTCGGGGCTGACAACCGCCTGGACCACGGGGTACGGCTCTGGCCCGGCACGGCGCTCAAAGACCAGGCCATCTCCTTCTGACCAATCACGGGAGCGTCCTGCGGGGGGAGCGGGAACGGGGAGCGGGGAAATCCCGTTCCTGCTCCCCTGTGGCTCCCCGCTTCGCCCCCCGAATGGGCTACCCGCTGCATTCAATCACAGCGTGCCACCCGTGCGGCTCCACGTGGCTCTGACGGTGGTGAAACCCCGCCTCCCGAACCCACCGCTCCATCCGGGACAGGGGCCGCACGCAGGTTATCCACGGTTTGCCGTGGCGGTCAGGTAAAACGTTGGCCGCCAGTTCGTGCCAGGGGTGCCACACCTGGGTCGTGAGCAGCAGGGTGCCGCCGGTGGGCAGGACGGCCCGAAGCTCCATCAGCGAACGGCACACCGCCGCATCGTCCGTCAGCGTTTCGTAGAAGCCTGAGACAACCACCAGGTCCGGCGGGGTGCCGAGGGAGTGCAACCCGTCGGCGCTGGTGGTATCGCCGTGCTCGTAGCGCATGTGGCGCGAGAGGCCCAGGTGGGCCGCCAGGTGTCTCCCCCGCGTCAGCGATTGTTCATCAATGTCGCGGCAGGTGATATGGATATCCGTGCCGCCCATCATTTTTAGCAGTTCCAGGTGATAGCGCCCTGGACCCGACGCCACATCCAGAATAGAAATCGGCAGCCCCTCGTTGCGCCGTACCAGCACGTGGTTCCACATCGTCTGCAAAAGGAGGCTCTTGCGGGCGCGGGCGGCCCGGCTGCTCTCGTGGTTCAGGTAGGCCCGGTCCAGGGAACGACCGAGCACCGTGCGACCGCCGGGGCGGTTGCGGTAGAGATAATCGAACGACAATCCCGAATCGAAGCCATGGGCAACCCCGATTGCCAGGCCATAGCTCATCAATGCCAGTACCCGCACCCCTCCCTGCAACAGCAGGTAGTGCGGAGCTTCGCGGCGAATATCTGGCAGTGTGCGGATGCTCTGGGTTGTCATAAATTGCATATTTCTGCTTCCCTTCCAGCCTCGTCATGAGTCATCAAATGGTTAATCGAAACCTTTCTCCGGTGCAGAGCAGTGTATCACTGGCGTACTACGGTAGAACTCTGGTGAGGCCGTGAGCGGGAAAGGTTCGATTCTTCGGTAGAACTGCGGTCATACCAGTTCTCCCAAGGGTTGACATGCTGCGGGCTTTGATGTAACATAATCTCCACGCAATGCCTGGAAGTCTGCAACCAGTCCGGTCGCCAGGCGAAAACAGAACGGCTGGACCGCAAGGATTTTTCTATGCAAGAACACATAGAACAATTTTTACAATACATCATCGCTGAGCGTCAGTTGACCGGGAACACCATTTCCGCATATCGCACCGACCTGGAACAGTTTGTGGCCTTTCTCAACGAGCGGGATACCACTTCGCTGGACGCCGTTGGGCAGGATGACGTGCTTGCGTTCATGCTCTTTCTTCGGGAACGCCAGTATGCGAACTCGACGGTCGCCCGTCGTACGGCAGCCGTCAAGTCATTCTACGGGTATCTCACGAAAAACAAGGTGGTGGCCTCCAACCCGACGGAGAACATCGAATCGCCCCGGGTTGACCGCTGCCCGCCCCATGCTATCTCGCCGGAACAAATTGACGAGTTGCTCGAACTGCCCTTGTGCTCCTCAACCCCCGAAGGGCTGCGCGACAAGGCCATGCTCGAACTGCTCTATGCCACCGGAATGCGGGTGAGCGAACTGGTTGCGCTCGACCTGGATGCCATCGATATGGCAAACCAGAAGGTACGCTGCACCGGCAAGGGCCGCCGAGAACGGGTGCTCCCCCTGAGCGGCAGCGCGGCGACGTCCCTGGAAGAATATCTTGACACGGGACGCACGCAGCTCGTCCGCAGCAACTTCCAGGCAAACGACGCCCTGTTCCTCAACCACCGCGGCAGGCGGCTGACCCGGCAGGGGTTCTGGCTCATCCTCAAGAGCTATGCTGAAGAACTGGGGTTGAACCATCTGACCCCCCACACGCTGCGGCACTCCTTCGCTGCCCACATGCTGAACAATGGGGCCGAACTGCGAGAAGTGCAGGAATTTCTGGGGCATGCCTCGCTCTCGACTACCCAGATATACATGCACCTGTCGAATGGAGAGCCGGAAGGGAAGCGGAATGGGCGACTGCCGAATGTATCGGGCAAACGCTCGTCCCGTTCCACCTCGGTGCCCGCGCTGGAACAGTCATAGACAGAACACAGACAGAACACAGACAGAACACAGACACGGAAGGAGGACACGGTGCCTGCTCTCACGCTAGACCAGATTGTATCACTCTGTAAACGACGGGGATTTATCTTCCCCGGCAGCGAAATCTACGGCGGTCTTCAGGGAACCTATGACTATGGTCCCCTGGGGGTCGAACTGAAGAACAACCTCAAGCTGGCCTGGTGGCGGGCCAACGTCCACGAGCGCGATGATATGGAAGGGCTGGATGCCTCTATCCTGATGAACCGGGTGGTCTGGAAATATTCGGGGCACGAGGAGACGTTCATCGACCCGCTGGTGGACTGCCACGATTGCAAAGGGCGCTTCCGAGCCGACCGTCTGCACGATGCGCGGTGTTTGCAGCAGCCGGGCAAGCGCCCCGGCGAGTGCGGTGGCCGCCTGACCGAGCCGCGCCCCTTCAACCTGATGTTCAAAACCCAGGTCGGCCCCGTGGCCGACTCCGAAGCGTTTGCCTACCTGCGCCC
Source organism: Chloroflexaceae bacterium (assembly GCA_034437495.1). Classification (GTDB taxonomy): domain Bacteria; phylum Chloroflexota; class Chloroflexia; order Chloroflexales; family Chloroflexaceae; genus JAAUSY01. The sequence goes on from DAOTUF010000419.1 coordinate 5,297, forward strand.
GGAGACCGCCCAGGGTATCTTCATCAATTTCAACAACGTGCTGCGGGCGACAGGGCGCAAGCTCCCCTTCGGCATCGCCCAGATTGGCAAGGCGTTTCGCAACGAAATCAACCCGCGCAATTTCCTCTTCCGCGTCCGTGAGTTCGAACAGATGGAGATTGAATACTTCGTTGCACCCGGCGAGGAAGACGCCTGGCACCAGCGCTGGCTTGATACTCGCCTGGAATGGTGGCGGAATATGGGGTTGCACGGCGACAATCTTCAGGTCTACACCGTCCCGCGGGGGGAACTGGCGCACTATTCCAAAGCCACCTACGACCTGATGTATCGCTTCCCCATCGGGTTTGAGGAGCTAGAGGGGATAGCCAGCCGGACCGACTACGACCTGGGGTCTCATTCGAAAGAGCAGGAGCGGCTCAATCTTCGGGCCAGGGTGATGCAGAACACCGATAGCGTGGAGCGGCTCACCTATTTTGACCAGGCCAACAACCGCCACATCGTGCCCTTCGTCATCGAACCATCGGCAGGGGTCGACCGCGGGGTGCTGGCCTTGCTCACCGAAGCCTACGACGAGCAGCAGGTCAAGGCCGTGTCACCCGAGCGCCAGCAGGCCATTGCCGATGCGCTGACGACCTTTGCAAAGAGCGTGGGACGCAACGACAAGCTGAATGCCGACCACCGCGACGCCCTCATTGGCCGCGCCGAAGCTATCATGCAGGCGCTCCCCGAGTCGCTGCCCCAGGTGTCATCGCTCCTGGATATGCCCGGCGCAAGCTCGATAGAGGTGGGCAAGAAGCTGCGGGGCCAGGCCGAGCCAGTGCTGGACGAAGCGTTTCGCACGGTGCTGCGCCTGAGACCCTCCCTCGCTCCCATCAAAGTGGCGGTGCTGCCGCTCAAGCGCAATCACCCCGGCCTGGTATATGCCGCCAGGAAAATCCACGAGGTGTTGCAGCTTGGGGGGACGCTCCGCTCGGTCTACGACGACACGGGAGCTATCGGGCGGCTCTATCGGCGGCAGGATGAGATTGGCACGCCCTACTGCGTGACGGTGGACTTCGAAACCATCGGGGAAGGCAAAGACCCCACCCTGCGGGAGACTGTCACGGTGCGCAACCGGGACACGATGGAGCAGGAGCGCATTTCGCTGCTCCACCTGTACAACTACATTATGAGAAATACCGAGTAGCGTTTCTGCTGCTTCCGGGGTTCTGGTGCCAGAGAGGGGGAATATTCCAGGTCAGAATGTGATGACTCACGGTCGTTTCACCATCCCGGCCCGCGTCTACCTGACGGCGGAGCAGCGTGACCGTCTCATGCTCCTGGCTCGGGAGCGCGAGACGGATATCCACGAATTGCTTACCGAGCTGCTGGTTAGCTTTCTCGACCACCTGCCCGAGATGGAGCAGCCATCTCCCGAACCGCAGCCGCCGGAGCCGGTGAGCGACCGCGAAGCCGACCTGCGCCAGCGGCGGGCCGAGGTGCGCCGTTTGCGCCTGCGCCTTGCCACCGGGGGAGACCGCGTGCCCCCCTGGATCCGCAGCTACCTCAGTGACCTGGAGCAGGAGATCCGTCGCCTGGAACGGGAACAGAAAGAGGAAGAGGACCCTGCGTGAGCCGCTCCAGGGAGCGCATCCGTCTTGACCAACTTGACCAACTTCTCGTGGCCCGCGGGCTTGCCGAGACCCGCACGAAAGCGCAAGCCTTGCTCATGGCCGGGGTGGTGCAGGTCAATGGCCACCCCCACACCAAGCCCGGCACGGTCGTGGACGAAGCGAGTACCATCACCGTCGCCCAACCCCTCCCCTACGTCAGCCGCGGCGGGCACAAGCTGGCCCACGCCCTGGACACCGCTGGCCTCTCGCCGGCGGGGTTGGTCGCGCTGGACGTGGGGGCTTCGACCGGAGGGTTTACCGATGTGCTGCTTCAGCGCGGGGCCGTTCGGGTCTATGCCGTAGATGTGGGGTATGGGCAGCTAGACTGGCGGCTGCGCCAGGATGAGCGCGTGGTGCCCCTCGAACGCACCAACATTCGCTACCTGGAAGCGCTCCCCCTCCCTCCGACCCTCCCGGAGATGACCTCCCCCCGCACTCCCCCGCGGGCACAGTGCGCCACCATCGATGTCTCGTTCATCTCGCTGCGGCTGGTGCTCCCCCCCGTCCAGCGGCTCATCACCCCCGATGCCTGGATTGTGGCGCTGGTCAAGCCGCAGTTCGAGGCCGGGCCGCAGCAGGTGGGCAAGGGCGGCGTGGTGCGAGACCCGGCCATCCACGACCGCGTCGTGCAAGACATCCAGGACACGGCCCGGTCCCTCGGCCTGACCCCTCGCGGCCTGACCCGCTCACCCCTCATCGGGCCGGCGGGCAATGTTGAATTCCTCCTCTGGCTTACTGCGAGCGGATAGGATAGTACCTCCCCCCCCTTCCATCGGAGCAGAGGAGATGGTATACTGACCATGGGTTTCCCTGATACTCCCACATAACTGCATAGGATAGAGAAACATAACCGTGGTTGTACTATGAGCATCGCGACCGTCACCTCCATCTACCAGGAATATATTGGTGCCCTGCGAAAGGGCAACCGCCGCCGGGCGCTCAATGTGGCCCGTTCGGCCCTGGACAACGGCCTGGATATCCGAGACCTCTATCTGGAAATCTTCCAACCGGCGATGCACGAAATCGGGCGGTTGTGGGAAACCAACGAACTGACGGTTGCTCAGGAACATCTTGCCACAGCCATCACCCAGAGCGTGATGGCGCAGCTCTATTCCTACGTCTTCGCCCGCCCGTCGGTCGGTCGGACACTCGTGGCCACCTGCATCGGGGGCGAACTGCACGAACTGGGCATTCGGATGGTCGCAGACTTCTTTGAAATCGAGGGATGGGACGTCTACTACCTGGGAGCCAATATGCCTGCCGAAGATGTGGTGGCGATGGTCAATGAGCGCCATGCCCACTTGCTGGCCATCTCGGTCACGCTGAACACCCACGTCCCCGCTGCCCGCGACCTCATCCGGGCGGTGCGGGCGTCGCCTATCGGTCCCCATATCAAAATTATGGTCGGGGGCCAGCCCGTCAACCGTTCTCCCACCATCTACCAGGCTATCGGGGCCGACCTGGCCGCCATTGACGCCCGAGAAGCGGTGCTGCGGGCCACAGACGCGCTCAAGAATGGGAGCGGGTGAACCATTCCGTTCCCTTGCCCTGGTCAGGCAAAGATGCGAAGACGCGAAAACGCGAAAAAGCAAGGACCCAGAAGATGCAAAGGCGCAAGCAGGAGGTATAGCTAGATGAGCAAAATCTACCCGAAAGTGAACAGGAGTACTCAGAATGCGCACCATCCAACGAGCACACAAGATCCGACTGAACCCGGCCCCTGAGCAGGAGCCGTATTTTCGGCAGGCTGCAGGCAA
>DAOTUF010000420.1:0-11508 GCA_034437495.1 Chloroflexaceae bacterium
CGGCCGCCCCGCTTTCAGGGACCGAAGGGGACGAAACAATTCTGGTACAGGCGGACTCATCAATCAGTTCCGCGACCCGGCAGGCCCCGATGAGATGGTAGAGCAGTGAAAGGGGATCATCATCGGCCACCATCCGACACCACCCCGTGGTTGTGGCATTGTGGAGGGCAAAGTCTGCCAGGGCCATCGTTTTGCCGCTCCCGGCCGGGGCAACTATCAGCGTCAGCGGAAAATCTGCCGCTCCCCTGAGCAGTGCCTCAACCCGCTCCCGTGGAAGCATGCGAGCAGACTGACGGGGAGGAGCAAACCGGGTCATCAAGAGGCTGGCCCCTTGCGGTGTTCGGGTTTGTTGAATGAACTCGCTCGTAACTCGTGTGCCTACCATTTTCATAAGAAGCCAGTGTGCAGAAAGGATATCACCAATGGTTGATATACAGGATCAGGTTCACGAACAGATCGTCAGTGCGCATGACCTGGCGGTCCGCTCGGTCCGCGCCTGGAACGAATTGCTCATGATCAGTGCAGATATGGCGTTTGATGTGGTTCTGAAAAACTGGAACTACAACCGCAGTCTGCGCAGTTCGACCGAGCAGGCCGTGGAGGATGCCATCAAGAAGCAGCAAAATCTGACCAGTGAAATGATGCAGGTCTGGCAGGGCTATACCTCCAACGTTCAAGAAGTTTTTGGTCGGGCGGTTGATGGAAAAGACCCTCGCTGCTAATCCTGCTCCAGTCTCCACAGACCTGGATATCTCGCTTATTGGTATCATACCGTACTTTGGGCAAATTGTGAACGCATTGCTCCCTCTTTCCCCAACCATGCGACGACCAGGAAGCAGCATTTCGTAACCGGCAACAGCCTTCCGCGGGGGACGGTCCCCGCGAAAGGCTGCTTCCTACCTCCCATCGACCACGCACTTTTCCGAAGGGCATGCCGTTCTGTTACATTCGCTCGAAGATCGCGGCAATCCCTTGCCCGCCTCCGATACACATCGTTGCCAGGCCATAGCGACCGCCCGTGCGCTGAAGTTCATAGACGGTCTTGACCGCCAGGATGGTGCCGGTGGCTCCGATGGGGTGCCCGAGCGAGATACCGCTCCCGTTGGGGTTGGGGCGGTCCTCTGGCAGACCCAGTTCCCGTATCACGCCGAGCGCCTGCGCTGCAAATGCCTCGTTCAGCTCAATCAGGTCCATATCACCCAGTGACAGCCCGGCGCGCTCCAGCACCATGCGAACCGCCGGTACCGGCCCCATCCCCATCACCTTGTGGTCAACCCCGGCGTGCGCATAGGCTACCAGGCGAGCCATCGGCTTCAGACCGCGCCGTTCGGCCTCGCCCCGCTCCATCAGCACCACCGCCGCCGCTGCATCGTTGATACCAGAGGCGTTGCCGGCCGTCACGGTGCCGTCCTTCTTGAACACGGGCCGGAGTTTGGCGAGGGTCTCCATGCTGGCATCCCGCCGGACAAACTCGTCCGTATCAAACTGGATCGTGTCCTTCTTCACCTTGATGTCAATGGGGAGGATCTGGTCTTTGAACAACCCGCCTTCGATGGCCTTCGTCGCCCGCTGGTGGCTCGAAAGTGCCAGCTTGTCCTGGTCTTCGCGGCTAATGCGATACTGCTCGGCAATATTCTCCGCCGTAATCCCCATGTGATACTTCTCGAAGGGGTCCGTCAGCGCCCCGACCATGGCGTCAACCACCTGCCCGTCGTTCATGCGCTGCCCCCACCGCAGCCCCGGCACCCAGTATTGCCCGCGGCTCATACATTCGGCTCCACCGCCGATACCCGCAGAAATATCGCCAAGCAGAATGCGTTGGGCAATGGTAACTACGGCTTCCATCCCGCTGCCGCACAACCGGTTGAGGGTGAAGCCCGGTGTGGTTTCGGGCAGACCGGCCTTGATGACGGCAACCCGCCCCAGATAGTGGTCCGCCGGGTCGGTGTGGATGACGTTGCCAAAGGCTACATGCTCGATATCCCGCGGCTCCAAGCCGGCACGGTCCACGGCTTCACGCGTGACGGCAGCGGCCAGGTCGGTGGGGGCCTGGTCTTTCAGGCTCCCGCCATAGCTCCCTATCGCCGTTCGCACCCCACTGAGCACCACTACTTCACGTCCATTCTGGTTCATTTTTCAGCTCTCCTTTACGCTATCGTCTATCTACGCCCTCATCACCTTCCGTTTCCTTTGCAAGATTCGTTTGCTATCTGGTCGGGGATGTCTCGCCAGGGCCTCCCGGACCAGACCCGGCCTGCTCTGACAAGGCTCCCCGGCCCTCTTCCCCCTGCTCCTCTCTGGGCAAAAAGTTCTGCATCATCTCCGACTGCGCCTTGAGCATCCCATCAAGCATTGTGCCCCAGAGGTCCATCACTTTGCGCGTTTCTTCCTGGGCATCTTGCAAGTTCATCGAGCCTGTGACTTTGCGAGCCTTTTCGCATTCTTCCAGCCGCAAGCGCAGGTTCTCGTGCCGCTCCAGCAGCTCCAGGTAGCGATAGCGCGGCACCACGCCCATCATCTTCCACCACTGCTCGAGCCACTCCCCAAACAACTCGGTCTGGGCCGGCGAGCCTACCCCCGCGGGCATAAACTGCCCCATCCAGCGGCTTAAATCGTGCATGCTGGTGGTGCTGCTGCTCAGAGCGCGAACGGCCTCCTGCGCGTAGCCACTTCCGCGCATCGCTTCGGACATCAGGCGAAACCAGGCTTCTCCCATTGATTGTTGTGTAGTCATATCTTCCCCCTCACATCGCCAACCGGCAGACGGGCCACCCCCACCCCGCGGGGCGGGCGGGACTGCCCAGTCCAGATCCAGGTCCAGGTCCCGTCTGCCGATTGGATTCTTGCCTGCTCCTTACGGACGAGCCTTCAGCCACTCGGCAATGGTCGGGGCCAGCCCTTCCTGCGCCTTGCGGCTTACGTACATCCCGATGTGCCCCACGGGCCAGGGGCTTTCCGTGTAGTCTTTGCTGCCGACGTACTTTTGCAGGGCCTGCGACGAGGGCGGCGGAACGAGGTGATCCTTTTCGGCAAAGACATTCAACACGGGCATTTTGACATTCGCCAGGTCCACCTTCTGGTCGCCAATCATCAGGTCGCCCTTGATCAGGCGGTTTTGCTGGAAGAAGTCGCGCACGAACTGAACATACGCCTCTCCTGCCAGGTCCGGGCTGTCAAAAATCCATTCCTCCATGCGCAGGAAGTTGAGCAACTGGGCTTCATCCTCCACAATGTCTATCATATCCACGTACTTCTGGATCATCAGGGCAAAGGGTTGCAGCATCAGGAACCCGAAGTTCATCAGGTCGCCCGAGATGTTGCCCATCGCCTTGACCATCAGTTCGGCGTCCAGGTTGGTCCCCCAGTGGGGGATCAGGCCGGGCTTCTTCCCCTGCGCGTGGAAGTCGACTGGCGCGACCATCACCACCAGGTTCTTGATTTTCTCCGGGTAGATGGACGCATAGCACAGGCTCATAGACCCACCCTGGCAGATGCCGAGCAAGTTGGTCTGGTCTAGCCCGTGCTGCTCCCGGATGAAGTCCACGCAGTTGTTGATATAGGTATTGATGTAGTCATCCAGGGTGAGCCAGCGGTCGGCGCGGCTCGGGTAGCCCCAATCCATCAGGTAGACGTCCATCCCCAGGTTCACCAGGTTGCGTATCAGCGAGCGGTTTTCCTGGAGGTCGGCCACGTTCGGGCGGTTGACCAGGGCGTAGCAGATGAGCACGGGGACCTTGAACAGCTTGCTTTCTTCGACCGTCCGCTTGTAGCGGTAGAGCGTGAGCTTATCTTCCTGGTAGACGGCTTCTTTGGGGGTCTGCCCGACCTGGACATCGCCGTGGGTCAGGTTGCCGAGGGTCTGGATACCCTTCAGCATCTTCTGGTTCAATTCGACAATTTCCTGTGCGGCGTCTTCCGGTCGTATCTGAATAGGGGCCGAAAACGATTGCATAGGTCAAACTCCCTTTCTTATTTTTCAGCTTTTTCTGCGGGGGGTTGTGGTGGAGCCGATGGCGTCGGCTTCTTCGCCGCGGCTGCTTTCTTGCCCGTCCCGTTGGTGGTCTCGGCTTCCTTCAGCGCCTTCTTCAGCGCCTTCACTTCCCGGCGCAGTTCGTAGATGTTGCGATGGGCTTCATCCATCTCCGTCCGCGTCGGAATATGGCTGTACTTCATCATCTCATCGACAATGTGCTGCTCGTGGATGCGATACTCCATATAGGTTTGGACAAACGCCCCCTGAACCTGCGCATATTTCTCGGAGCGGAAAATCTGGTCGAAGCTCTTGTCGGCCGCGCCGGTCCACAGCTTCACCAGGTCGCGGACACTCTGGATGGGCTTGCCCTGCTCGGCACGGCTCATCATCTCGCGCATCACCTGCTCATGCACGCCGGCCCACGCATCGGCCATGAGCAACTGATATTCGTTCATGGCTTGCATGGCTTCCTGCCAGGCTGCAAACCCTCTGGCGAGCTTCTCTTCAAGCTCGCGGGTGAAGCCCACGCCCGGCATCCCCGTGATGCTGCCCATCGTCTGGTCATAGGCGTTCCAGTAGAGCCGGGTCAGTTCGATCAGTTCGGACCCGCCCTCGCCTGCCATCGCCACCCCCAGGTGGCCCGGGGTCTGCTGCCACGACTTCATCCACGGTTGGGCGACGGTCTGAAGGTGGCCCAGGTAGAGCCGCCAGAGGTCGGTCATCCCATTCGATGCCTGCATCATCATCCCGGCGTTGGGCATCATCTGCTTGCGAAACTCTTCCATATAGTTGGAGAGGGCTGTTTGCCAGTCTTCCCCGGCTTCGAGCTTCGGCATCATGAGGTTCCACGCTCGGGTCGTCATCTCCAGAAACCGCATCACCGTCGCCTGTGTCGCCACAAACTGGCGGGCCACGTTTCTGGACGTCGGATCGGCGTTGGATGTGAGCGCCTCCATCCCCTGCATGGCAATCTTCTGCCACTGCTCGAACATGCCCATGCCCATACCGGGGGAAAACGTCGAGGCCCCCCCCAGGTTTCGGGTTGCCTCAAACCAGCCTTCCCACAATTTTTTCTGGGCATCAGTCCAGACCTTCATCACATTTTCAGTCTGCTCGGTCCAGGTCATTACCGTAATCCTCCTCTACTACGCTTTTCCCTTGTCAACAGGTCGTTAGTTTTCACAAAATCCTCCTGGATGTGCCAGGTCAACCCCCAGGTGCGAACGAAATGGGCAGAGTGAAAAGAAAAAGGGGATAATTCGGGTTGTTGCCAGGACAAAGGCCAGACGATGCATAACGACCTATCACAACTGGATACCCAAATTATACCCCAGAGATCTCAAAATGACAAAAGGGCCGGTTCGGCCACCTGATTTACCAGGCCACCCGCATCAGGCCGCCGCTCACCTCAAGCACCTGCCCGGTGATGAAGCTGGACTCGTCGGAGGCCAGGAAGAGGTAGGCATAGGCAATATCGTCGGGCGTGGCCAGACGACCGAGCGGCGTCTGCTGCCGCACCTTGTCCAGCACTTCGGGTTTCACTGCGGCAACCATCGGGGTATCGGTGAAGCCCGGCGCAATCGCATTGACCCGCACCCCTTTGGCGGCCAGTTCCACGCACCAGGTTTTGGTCATCGCAATCACCCCACCCTTGGTGGCGGCGTAGTTGCTCTGCCCCATATTCCCATACACGCCCACAATCGAACTGGCGTTGATGATGGAGCCGCTGCCCTGCCCGCGCATCACCGTTCCGACGGCCTTGCCACAGAGCCAGACGCCCTTCAGGTTGACGTTTATCACGCGGTCCCACTGCTCTTCGCTCATCTTGTGCAGCACGGTGTCGGCGATAATCCCCGCATTGCTGACGAGCACGTCAATGCGCCCCCCCCAGTCGGTGGTTGCCTTGACCATGGCGTCAACCGACGCGGCATCGGCAACGTTGACCTTGACGGCCAGCGCTTGTCCGCCACTGCTCTGGATTTCCCCGGCCACTTTTCCGGCGGTCTCCTCGTTCATGTCGGCCACCACCACCTTCGCCCCTTCGCGGGCAAAGAGCTTTGCGGTTGCCTCGCCGATACCCTGTCCGCCACCCGTTACAATTGCGACTTTGTCCTTCAAACGCATGTGATAGCTCCTTTGCTTTGTTCAAATCGAAAGACTGGCGAGAAGAAACGGGATCGGTGAACGTCCACCATTCCCACGGTCTCCTCATGCTTCGAATGCTCCGAATGCTCCAAATACTCCGACACTCCGATGTTTGTATATATTAGCATAACCTTGCAAGAAAGGTATCAGCAGCATACCGGGCTTCCTACGGCTTCCCACCTGCCTGGCAGGGCACACAAATCCCTCCTCCGGAGGGTCAAAAAACCGGTGGCGAAACGCAGGGGAACGCCGCTGCTCTCTGTTCATAGAAATGGCGGCGCAGGAAACCACCGGCTTCAGCGGGTGGAGGAAGCGCCGCTGTCCTCTTTTCTTTTTCTCCAACCATTCCACAACGTCGTCCTGGGCTGGTTTTTTACCTTACGGCGGGAAAACCAGCAAACCCACTCGCCTTGCGGCGGTAACGGGTGCCTCGTTCAGATAGGGTGGCTTGTCGTGCTGACCGCACGGGCAGAGACCGTCTGCCTGTTTAACGACCAGCGAGAGGGCCTGGGGCTGGCAACGCACCCCAGGGTCTCGTAACCTCCCTATCGGCTGCCCTTGCGGGCGAACTGGTCAACGTCGGCTTGCGCTTCACAAGCCCCCCGCTTCAGCGGGTGGTCGTTGACAGTTTGCAACAGTTGACCTTATATCTTGATTTTGGGAACTTCTCCCCCCTGATTATAGCATGCCTGTCCCGACGGAGCATCAGGCGACGACCCGAATGTCCGGTCGCCCTCCGGTCCCAAGGTCCGAACCCTCTCAGGTTTTCCCCGATAAACCCCTTCAGGTTTTCCCCGATTGCCGTACTACCCTGTTTCGTGTATCCTGAAAGGTGAAACCTCCCTGAAAGGTTTATGAGAGAAAGAGTTGCAAAGATGCAAACAACCGGAAACAACTGCTCTTGTTGGCCTGGAGACGCAGGTGCAGGTCTTTTGTGTGCCCGCAGAACTGCGGCACGTCTCTTCCGGTCTCCACAGAAAGTAGGGGGATCCATGATTTCGAAAATGCCCGGTCCGGATGGGAAAATGCAGGTCACGTTCTCGCTTCCTTCATCGTTCTGGGCGGACACCATCCACCTGGTCGGTGATTTCAATAGCTGGGACCACCACGCCACGGCGCTCCGCCTGGAAGACAATCGCTGGAGTGTGACGCTGGAACTCGACGCGGAGCGATCCTACCAGTATCGCTACCTGATTAATGGGACCGACTGGATTAACGACTGGAAGGCCGATGCTTTTGCGCGGAGTGAACAGGGCGGAGAAAATTCGGTGGTCATCACGATGCTGCCCCAGGAAGGGGGGGGAGTGGTCAGCACCCAGGCGGTGAGCCGGTATACCCCGTGGCAGCGGCCTGCGCTGCGATTGCTCCAGGGAGGAGCCGCAGAAAAGGAGCAGCAGGCCGTGTAGTTCTGGGCATGCCAGCAAGGGAATCCTTATTCTAGATCTGGCAGAGCGCCTGCCCAGGAGAGGAGCCAGAAGAGATGACATCTCATCCACCTGTCGGGATAGCCGCTCTCGGGAGCTACCTGCCCCAGAGCGCAGCAACCGCCAGCGATATCGCCCGCCAGACCGGTATTCCCGAAGAGGTGCTGGTCACGCGGATGGGTATTCGCTGCAAGTACCTGGCCGGCCCCGATGACCAACCCTCCCAGATGGCGGCCCGCGCCGCGCTCCAGGCGCTCCACGCTGCCCAACTCCCCCCCGAAGCGGTGGACCTCATTATCTACCACGGGAGCGAATATAAAGACTATGTTGTCTGGTCAGCCGCCGCAAAAATCCAGCACCTTATCGGGGCAACCCGAGCCTACGCCTATGAAATCTATGCCCTCTGTGCGGGGACCCCTATGGCGCTCAAAGTAGCCCGCGACCAGATGCGCAGTGACCCGACTTTGCGCCACGTGCTGCTGGTGACAGCGGCCCGCGAAAACGACCTGGTGAGCTATCAGAACCAGCGGACACGGTTTATGTTCAATTTTGGCGCGGGGGGAGCGGCTATGCTGCTGCGGCGCGGGGAAGAGCGCAACGAAGTCCTGGAATCGTCGGTCATCGTAGATGGCTCGTTCAGCGAGAGCGTGGTCATGCCGGGGGGTGGGTGTCGCCACCCGACCAGCGAGGAAACCGTTCGGGAGGGGCTGCACCTGCTCGACGTGCTCGACCTGGAAGATATGCGCGACCGTCTGGGGGTCGTCTCCCTGCCCAACTTCGTCCGGGTCATCGGGGAGGCCGTGACCCGCAGCGGGGCCGCGCTCAGCGACGTGGCCTTTCTCGTCATCACCCATATGAAGCCCTCCTTTCACCACGAGATACTCCAGGCGCTCGGCCTTCGTCCCGACCAGTCCCTCTACCTGGAGGACTATGGCCATATGCAGTCCGTTGACCAGCCGCTCGGCCTCAAAGCTGCGGCAGAGCGCGGTTTGCTGCACGATGGCGATCTGGTGGTGCTGGCGGGCGCAGGCACCGGCTATACCTGGAGCGCCACGGCGCTGCGGTGGGGAAAGCCCGGTCATTCCGAGGGAGGGGGCTGAGTTGGAGGGCGACCGAAGAGCCAGACCACGGCGGCCCCGGTGATGAGGGCGTAGGCAGCAGTTCCCATATCAACCCGTTGAATCCAGTTCAGGTTTTGCGCGGCCCCCAGTGCCCAACCGACCAGCGTCCCGACCATGCTCGCGGGTATCCACCAGAGCGTGCGCGGGTGGTTGGTGGTGCGCCACAGCACCAGCCATTGGGCAAAGCCCCCCACCGCACCAAAGAGGCTCCACCGCACAATCCACCCCTCCAGATGGACGGTGCCACCATAGAGCGCCCACCCGATGCTGCCACCCAGGGCTGCCCCCAGAGCGCTGGCCAGTATCCAGTGGCGGACGCTGAAGGTCGATGTCCTTGCCCCCAATGCGCCGGGATGGGGTCCGGAAGCGGGTTCCCGCAGATAGAACCACAGCACCAGCGATTGGGCCAGGCCACCCACCACCCCGATGACACCCCCGAATACTGCTCCAAAGACAATCCACGACCTTGCCGCCGCAAGACTGGCTGTTCCAGCAACAAACGCGCCAATGTTGCCCCCGATGTCCCCTCCGATGAAGGTGGCCAGTACCCACCAGATATACAGCCCCCAGTCCCACCGACGCAGGAGGGAAGGCGCGGGAGTGGGACGGTCCGGGTCCGGGTTCCTCTCCGCGTTTCTGGCTTCGTCCTCGCTCATACGCATGTCCTCCTTCCACCGAATTGACGTCTGGCGCTGACCCTATTATACTCATGTCAGCGACGAGTGGTACCGGTGACCGGTCACAAGAGAGGAACGAGTATTATGCGGGTCCAGCTATCTGATATCCAGAAGATGAAGCAGCGTGGTGAGCGTATCGCCATGATAACCGCCTACGACTACACGTCGGCCCAATTCGTTGAACGGGCTGGCCTCCCCCTCATTCTGGTGGGCGATTCGTTGGGGCAGGTTGTGCTCGGGCACCCCACCACGCTCCCCGTCACGCTGGACGATATGATGTATCATACCAGAGCGGTGGTGCGCGGCAGTCAGCGGGCCATGGTCATTGGCGATATGCCGTTTCTTACCTACACCAGCGTTGAGCAGGCCGTAGTTTCTGCGGGTCGTTTCTTCCAGGAGGGCGGGGCCCAGGCCGTCAAGCTGGAAGGAGGAAAACCCATCCTCCCCATCGTGCGCAAGCTCGTTCGCCTGGGGATGCCGGTGATGGGACACCTCGGCTTCACGCCCCAGTCGGTCCATCAACTTGGCATCCAGGTGCAGGGGAAGGAGGTGGAGACGGCGGCGAACCTCATTGACGATGCGCTGGCCCTGGACACCGCCGGGGTCTTTGCGCTCGTGCTGGAACTGGTGCCGGCGGAGCTTGCCCGCGAAATCACCCGCCTGGTACGGGTACCGACGATTGGTATCGGTGCGGGGCCGTGGTGCGACGGGCAGGTGCAGGTGTTCCACGACCTGCTTGGCCTCTTCACCGACTTCGTTCCGCGCCACACCCGCCGCTACGCAACCCTCTCCGAAACCATCACGACCGCAGTTCGGAGCTATGGGGATGACGTCCGCGAGGGACAGTTCCCCACCGTGGCGCAGAGTTCGTCCATGGACGAACAGGTGCTCCAGGAGGTGTTGAAGCGGTGCGGCATCCCGCCGGCACCCGGTTAGGAGGGAGCGCCCAACCTCGCCTACCCCCCGTTGTTCAGGCCATTACCCCGCGATGTGCGCAGCGCATACGCAATCCCCCCCTGCAAATTCCCCTGGGTGATGATGCCACTCAGGTCTACGCCCAGGTGAACAAGCGTCTGCGCCATCGACGGACCGATGCCGGTGAGCACCACCTGCGCCCCAAGCAAGCGCACCGCCTGTGCTGCCTGCATCAGCGCGTTGGCGACCTGCGTGTCAACTACCTGCACCCCGGTAATGTCAACAATGGCAGTATCGGCGCGGTGGTTTGCCACCCCATCCAGGAGCGTTTCCATAACCTGCTGGGCCCGCTGGCTGTCAATCGTGCCGATGAGCGGCATAATCACCACCCCGACGGAGATGGGCAGCAGCGGCGCGGAAAGTTCGCGGAGGGCTTCGCGCTGTGCGTCAATGATCTGCTGCTGGAGCGCGGCGCGTTCGGCCTCCTGGCGGCGTTGCTCGCTCAGGTCGCGGAATAACCCCATTATTGCGATGATATTGCCTTTTTCATCACGCGTGACAAACCCCTTCGTGTCCACTGGAATGATACGGCCATCCTGCTGCTGAAAGTTCAGGACACCTTGCCAGTCACCCTGTTCAGCAGTTGTGGTGAGTGCTTCGAGCGCCAGTACACGGTCAGCCTCGGTGAAGTGGTCGAGAAAGTTCATGCCTAACAACGCATCCCCATAGCCGGTCAGGTCCCGGTAGGCGGCATTGACATAGATCAGCCTGCCATTGGCATTCGCCATACCAAAGCCATCGGGCGCGGTGTCGGCCATGGTCTTAAAGATGCTCACTTCGGCTTGCTGCTTTTTCTGTTCGGTGATATCTCGAGTCGTTGCCAGGATACACGGTTTCTGCTGAAATTGGACGCGGCGCAGGGTGACTTCTGCATCAAACTCGCTCCCATCGCCCGGGCGTCGGGCCTTCCAGCTAAAGACAGGACGCTCTCCATCAATGGCCCGCTGAAGCATCTGACCAATGACATCCCTATTGTTCTCGGGACTTGAGAAGTCAGATATGTTCAGGGACAGGGCGGTCGCCCGGTCCACCTGATACATAGCCATCATCTGCTCATTGACCTCCAGGATAGTGCCGGTGTCATCCAGGGCGTGGATGACCATGCCATCGTTGACATTATCAAAGAGGACCCGCAGGTCTTGCTCTTGCTGTTTGCGTTCGGTGATGTCAATAGAGTATCCAATCATCCCGAC
>DAOTUF010000421.1:0-7919 GCA_034437495.1 Chloroflexaceae bacterium
GGGCTGGCTCGCGCACCCCAGGGTATCGTGACCGGCTGAACGGAGCCTCGAAAGGCCAGGTCTGGTCATACCTCGGCCTGTTCGCCGGAGCGTGCAAGCCGCCTGACTTCAGTCAGTGCGGGGTATGACTACATGGTTCTTGGTAACAGGTTATGAACTGGTTCCGAAATGATTCCGATGGTTCCAAATGATCCCGAATGGTTCCAGAAGACCATCCTCAACATCAAAACACCGACATCATCGACAGGAAACAGGCGTGACAATCCACGGAACATGGTGGTCCTGTTTCTCGAACCTTTATGCTTCTCAAGGAACCGGAATTACGACCTTCTGTTGTAAGTCACGGAGGTGGAGTGTAGCACAGGTTCGAGAAACATGCAAGTTTTTTCTCAGCGGTTTTTCAGGTATTTTTCAGGTCGGATATCTCCCCTGGACCTGGGGCCCTGCCCCCTGCCCGGTGGGAGCAATCTGTATCTGGCGTTCGTATTATAGAGAAAGCGACCAGGAACGACCCTGGTCGTACCTTACAGAATTGTGACAAAGGTTCGTCCCTGACACTGCCCACCCCCGCTCGGCGACTTGCCACAACCATGCTTTTCGGCTATCATAGTCAGCGGGAATGAGGGACTGTCAGGGCATGGGCGACGCCTGCCAGAGGTCTACCAGAGGAGTAGCAACATGTTAGAGGCAATCTTTGCCCCCCGCTCGGTCGCGGTGATTGGGGCCTCCCCCGACCCGGCCCGCCTGGGACACCAGGTCCTCAAGAACATTGTGCAACACGGCTACCAGGGTCGTATCTACCCCATCCATCCGAGCGCCAGCGAGATTCTGCATTTACCCGCCTTTCCCAGTGTGCTGAGCGTCCCCGAACCCCTTGACCTTGCCGTCATTGTCATTCCCGCTCAGCATGTGCTGTCGGTGGTTGAGGAGTGCGGGCAGAAGGGCATCCAGGGCTTGATTATCATTTCGGCGGGCTTCAAGGAAATCGGCGGCGGTGGGAAGGCCCTGGAGCGCCAACTCCTGGAAACGGTCCACCGCTACAACATGCGCATGGTTGGCCCCAACTGCCTGGGGGTCATCGATACGGTCAACAAGCTCAATGCTTCGTTTGCCGCCCTGATGCCCAACGAGGGCGAAATCGCGTTTATGTCCCAATCGGGAGCGCTCTGCACGGCCATCCTCGACTGGAGCAAGCCCCAGGGGATTGGCTTCTCCCGCTTTGTGAGCCTGGGCAACAAGTCCGATGTGGACGAGGTCTCCCTGCTCCAGGCGTGGAGCGAAGATGCCCATAGCAAGGTCATCCTGGCCTACCTGGAGGGCATCACCGATGGGCCGGGCTTCATCGCGGCGGCCCGCAAGGTCACGCGCAACACCCCCGTGGTGGCCATCAAGAGCGGCGTGACCGAAGCAGGTACCCGGGCCGCCTCATCGCACACCGGCTCGCTCACCGGCAGCGAAAGCGCCTACGAAGCGGCCTTTGCCCAGAGCGGCATCATCCGCTCGCGCACGATGAGCGAACTTTTCGACCTTGCCAAGCTCTTCTCCTACCAACCGATGATGGAGGGGAACGCTGTGGCTATCGTGACGAACGCCGGCGGTCCGGGCATCATCGCCACCGACGCCACCGAGCGGAGTGGGGCCGTGCGGATGGCAACCCTTGCGCCCGAAACTATTGCCCTCCTTCAGCGCGACCTGCCCCCCACGGCCAATGTCTACAACCCTATAGACGTCATTGGGGACGCGCGGAGCGACCGCTACCGCGTGGCTATCAAGGCGGCGCTGGAAGACCCCGGCGTGCATGCGCTGGTCGTTTTGCTGACGCCCCAGGCCGGTACCGACACGGAGGAGATTGCGCGGGTGATAGGGGAGCTGGCGGCGACCTATGGCAAACCCGTTTTGACCAGCTTTATGGGCGCTATGAGCCTGGGTCCGTCCCTCAAAATCCTGAATGAGCACCGCATCCCGAACTACACCTTTCCGGAGCGGGCCGTCCAATCGCTGGCCTCGATGGCCCGCTACCTCGAAGCCCGCCAGCAGCCGGAGCCGGAGTTTGCCCACTTCGAGGTAGACCAGGAGCGGGTGCGGCAGCTTTTTGCCAGCGTGCGCGAATCCGGGCGGGTCGAACTAGGCGAAATCGAAGCCCGCGAGGTGATGGAAGCCTACGGCATGCGCTTGCCCAAAAGCCGCCTGGCCCAGTCGCCCGACGAGGCCGCCCAGATTGCCGCGGAGATTGGCTACCCGGTGGTGATGAAAATCAGCAGCCCCGATATTCTGCACAAGAGCGATATCGGGGGGGTGCGGGTGGGTCTGGCCGATGCTACGGCGGTGCGCGACACTCACGAACTCATCGAGTACCGCGCCCGCAAATACAGCCCCCAGGCGCGGGTCTGGGGTGTCCTGGTGCAGGAGATGGTCCGCAAGGGGCGCGAAATCCTGGTCGGCGTGAGCCGCGACCCCCAGTTTGGCCCGCTGGTGGCCGTGGGGATGGGGGGTATCTACGTCGAAGTGCTGAAGGATGTCGCGCTGCGCCTCGCTCCCATCAGCAAACAGGAAGTGGCATCACAGGTTCGCTCCATTCGCGCTTTCCCGCTCTTGCGCGGCGTGCGCGGCGAACCCCCGGCTGACATCGCGGCGATTGAGGAGGTGGTGCTTCGCATCAGCCAGCTTGTCACCGACTTTCCTGAGATTGTCGAAATGGATATCAACCCGCTCGTCGTCCACAATCAGGGCGAAGGAGCGGTCGTTGTGGATGCTCGCATTATTCTGGCTTGAACGGTAGTCAGGTAGTTTAAGGAGGCTTCCTATGGCAACCCTGCTGTACGTTGCGTCAACGGAGACCTTTGTCGGCAAAAGTGCCGTGTGTATGGGGTTGATTAGCCATTTACGGCGCGATGGCTTTGAAATCGGCTATATGAAGCCGGTCAGTGTTTCGGCAGCGCACACGACCGAAACGACCCTTGACGAGGATGCCGCCCTGATACGAGAAACGCTCGGTCTGGAAGCATCCGTGGACCAGATTGCGCCGGTCTTCATCACCCCCCAGATCGTGGACGCCATCTTGAGTGGGCGGCCCCCCGCGTTTGCCGAAAAGATACAGGAAGGCTACCGCACGGTCGCCCGTAACAAAGAGATCGTCATTATGGAGGGAACCAACCGGTGGGTCGAAGGGGCGCTGGTTGACCTTGCCGCCGACCAGGTGATTACGATGCTCAACGCGCCGGTGCTCCTGGTCTGTCGCTACCACTCAACCCTCACCGTTGACAATATCCTGACCGTTCAGCGCTACCTGAACAACCGCGTGGTCGGGGTGCTGCTCAACCAGATAGAAACACCGCAGCTTGATTTTGTGCAGAAGAAAGTGGCTCCCTTCCTCGAATCCCGCGGCATCATGGTCCTGGGGATGCTCCCGCACGAGCCATTTCTCGCAAGCGTCTCGATTGGAGAAATTGAGCAACACCTGGGGGGAGCCTATGTCGGCAGCCCCGAATGGCGTGGCAAACTGGTTGAGTCCATCATGGTCGGCGCGATGGGGGCCGAGTCCAGCCTGTCGTTCTTCCGCCGCCGTGCCAACAAAGCCGTCATCACCGGTGGCGACCGGATTGACCTGCAACTGGTTGCCCTGGAGACCAGCACCAGCGCCCTTATCCTGACGGGCAATATGCGCCCGGCGCTCAATGTCATGAACCGCGCCGAGGAGCGCGAGGTGCCGATTATCGTGGTGCCAACCGACACCCTGACCACCGTGGAAAACTGCGAAAAACTTTTCGGGCGGGTGCGCTTCCGCCAGCACGCCAAGCTCCAGCACTTCATTGAACTGATGGAGCGCCACTTTGATTACCAGCGGCTCTATGATACCCTGGGCTTGCGGAAGGGGTAGCAGGGCCGCACCCCGGTGAAATCGGGACTGGCTGCGATTCGTCACGATACGATACGATAAACAAAAGGAGGGTTCCCATGCGCCTGGCTCCCCTCGATAACAGTGTGGTTTTCAAGAAGCTCTTTCGAGACCCCGAAATCGTCACGGCCTTTGTCAAAGACCTCATCGGCGTCGATCTCGATATCACGGCTGACAACATCGAACTGGAAAAGCAGTTTGCGCCCCCGGTTGGTGCAGTGGACATCAAGATTGATATCTTCGTCCAGGACCCGAAGCACCGGATGGTCGTTGAGATTCAGCGCCAGCGCTACGACTACCATTATGATCGCTTCCTCTACTACCACGAGATAGCGACGGTTGAACTCATCCGCAGCTATCGGGATTATCGGTTTGGTCATACGGTCTATACCATTGTGTGGCTGCCGCGGCGCACCCAGGACCCCTTCTTGCAGCACAGTGTGGTGACAACCTCGCTCTGCTCCGTCACCGAACGGGGGGAACAACTGGATATCTACCCGCACCGCCTCTACTTCCTCAACCCGTTCTATGTGAACGAGCACACCCCCCCGGGCGTGGCCGAATGGCTGAAACTGGCGGCAGAGAGCATTGCCAATCCGCAGCACCCCAACCTCGACCTGGAACGACCCATCTTCGAGCGGGCCACGCAGTTGATTATGGAGGACGGCATCACCCCGCAGGAGCGGGCGCGGATGTTTGAAGAAACGGGCTATGAGAATCATTTGCTGCTGCGCTACGAGGAAGGGCAGCAGGCGGGGATACAGGCGGGGATACAGGCGGGAAGACAGGAAGGCCGGGAAGAGGGGAAGCAGGAACGAACGCTCGAAATTGCCCGGGCCCTGCTCAGGCAAGGAGCGGAGCTATCGCTCATCGCGCAGGTGACGGGGCTATCTGCCGATGCGATAGCGGACCTGGCCCGTGGGGAGATGTGACCGCGTCCGTCCCCCCCCTCACCACCAGCGTTTCAGGAAAGATACCCCCGTTCGCGGCAGGCAGCCACAAACTGCTCATAGAGCGGGGTATATCGCTCGGCGTCGGGCTGCGGCATGATGTGCGTCTGGACGTGGACCATTGCGCGGGTCGCCTCGGTCAGGTTCGCATAGAGAACAGAACCAGCCGCCAGCACCGCCGCCCCGAACGCTGCCTCGACCTGCTGCGGAACCAGCAGGGGCCGATTCAGGATATTGGCGCGTATCTGCAACCAGGGCATGCTTCGCGCCCCACCCCCCGCCACGCGAATGGGACCCTCGACCGATGCCCCAAGCTGCGTCATGAGTGCGTAGGCCAGACGCTCCACGTAGCCCACCCCCTCCAGGCAGGCCGCATAGTATCGTTCGGTCCTGTCCGCAGAGCCAAGGAGGAACCCGCGGGCTGACGAGCAGGCAAAGGGAAACCGTTCACCCGTTCGCTCCAGGGGGTAGCAGATAATGCCCGTCGGTGTGAGCGCCGCGGCCTGCTCATCCATCGCCACGAGGTTGGCGTGTGGAAACCGCCGGACCAGCACCTCCCCGCCCGTATTGCTGGCTCCGCCGGGCAGCCACATCCCCGATGGGTGGCGGTGGGAATAGATACGTCCCTGGGGGTCGTGGAGCAGGTTAGGCGTCACCCCCTTGATGACCAGGGTCGTCCCCAGGACACTGAGCCACTGCCCTGGCTCCATCGCTCCCCCCGCCACTTGAGAGGCACAGCCGTCCGTCATCCCGGCAACGACGGGGAGACCAGGGGGCAGTCCCGTCTCTTCGGCGGCCTTCGCCCACACCTGGCCGATGACGGTGCCCGGGGGGACAACACGCGGGAAATGGGACAGTGGCACCCCCGCCCCGGTCCCCTCCCCTGCAAGGGCCTGTTGGAAGAAGTCGGGCCAGCGGTCTTCCAGCAGGTCGTAGCCACTCTTGAGAGCGTGGCTCCAGTCGCTCACCCCGTATTCGCCGGTGAGCCGCCCGACCAGCACATCCGCTGCATGTGCAAAAAAGCGAGCCGCCGCCAGCGCCTCCGGGCGGTACCGCTGGAGCCAGAGCAGCTTCGGCAGGGCAAAAGAGGCATCAAAGCGGGTGCCGTGGCGGGCGAGCATCCCCGCCCCGACCTGGTTGAGCCATTCGGCCTCTCCCGACCCCCGCCGGTCGCTGTACATAATCGCAGGATGGACCGGCTGCCCCTGCGCATCGAGCAAGCACAGCGTGCCCGAGGTCGAAGTGACCGCCATCGCTCCGAGCCTGGAACGCAGGTCGCCGGACGTGGTCATCACCTGGCGCAGGCAGGTCGTGGCGGCTCTCCACCACTGGTCGGGGTCTTGCTCGACCACGCCCACCGAGGCAGAATCGGAAGGAGATACCTGGGGCAGGGGAAAGGTCTCACTGGCGTGGGCAACATTGCGGCCCGCCGCGTCGGAGACCAGCACGCGAACCCCCTGGGTGCCCAGGTCCATCCCAAGAACGAGGTCCGGGCCGGCAGAGCGCAATGGTGTGGTCATCAGTTTCTCCCCCTTGTTCCTATGTTCCTATGGTTGAACGTCAATGAGCACCGGGTGAAATCCTACATCCACCGTCGTCACTCCCTCAAGGTCAAGCGTTTCATACCCATTCTCGCCACCATCGCCACCATCGGTCATCGTGCCGAAGACGTAGACGTTGGCAGTTCTGGCGGGCAGAGGGTAGGAAAAGAGAGACCCATCATTTGTCCAGTGGATTTGATACTCGTGCGTGTCATCGAGAAAGGTATAGCTTTCCTGCTGCTCGTTCGCCAGCTTCCGGTCAAACTCAGCCCCTTCGAGCACACCAGTCAGGAAGGTCAGCGCCCGGTAGGACGGGCGAGGGGTGCCCTCGCTATCAAGCAAGCTGTGTGGTTGTTCATCCGTATAGTTGAAAGGATACCACATGAGGCCAAGCATGTCACGCTCACTCGCCCGAGACCGAATGTACGTCCGGACCACATAGTTTGCCTGGTCCTCCAGAAACGCCTCGTCATCGCAGGCATCGCGGTGGTCACACCGCAGACCCACCCGACTGGCCAGGATGGGCTTCTCAAGGCCGTAGCGGGTCAGCACGTCCTCCAGGAATGCCCGTTTGCCCAGGAGCGCCCCCCCGCGTTCCTGCCACGAAGGAGCTTCGAGGTCCCAATCCTGCTCACCCGGTTCCCACGCGACGGTGCTGTGGTAGGCCAGAATATCGAAGAAAGCTCCGCCTTCGTTCTTGAGCACGCCTTCCAGAAAACGGGCCGATGGGCAGGTTGCGCCATTGATGGGGTGGTCCGGGTCGCACTCCAGGAACAACCCGCCTGCGACGACCCGGGACTCCGGGTCAGCCTGCTTGATGGCCGGGTAGACCTGTTTGAGCATCTCAGCATAGGCCGCACCGCCATAGTCTTCATCTTCGTGGTCGCCCCAACACCATCCGAAGGGCCACGTCCCCGAGGTGCGGGAGGGGTCAACGTCCGGGTTGCTCCCCAGAACCCAGTAGCGTACGCGGGGCTGCGTTTCTTGAAACCGCTCAACGGCCTGACGCATAAACTCGGCCAGTTCATCCAGCGCATCTTCGCGGGGAGGGGGGCTGCACGATGCCCGGGAAAAAGCCCTTGCCCAGTCGGGCGTGCCCCGCACCACCATCATCGGCACGATACCCTGCTCGTACATGGCCTGGAGTTCATCGTCCAGAGCCTCATCCAGTGCTCCCCAGTCCGGGTTGCCCTCCGTCACCTCTAGCTCGTTCCAGGAGAGCGCATGGTACCCCACCCACGAGATATGCGCCTCGCGGAGGCTGGCAACCATCGCTGGCTCAAACTGCTCCCGGGTGACGCCGGCCCCATGCAGCAACCCGCCGGAGGGGGTGGGAACCGGCGTCGGGGCCGTCGTGGCGGTGCCATTCGTCCCAGGGGTCGGGGTGGGCGTCTCCGGAGAGGGGGTCGGGGTACTGGTCACAGTCGGCGTCTCGGTCTCGGGGGAGGTGGTCGGGGTCATCGTTGGGGTCTCGGTCGGGGTCTCGGTCGGGGTCTCGGTCGGGGTCGCCGTGTCCTCCGCATCGCCGCTCAG
>DAOTUF010000422.1:0-16517 GCA_034437495.1 Chloroflexaceae bacterium
GCTCCGCCGGGCTTTGCCTGGATGCAGGCGAATCATCCCCCGTCACGGTGCAGGCGACCATCACCGCCAGGAGGAGCAGGGACATACCCCACGGCATATCACGTTGAAGCAGCACCACGATACGACGTATACTCATGATGATGCCATTGTACCACGAGGCGACGGACGCAACGAGGTATCAAAAGCATCATCAGCGTTACGAGAAACCTACGAAACGAACTGTTCGTGCCAGTAGCACCCCTCGCACACGTGAAGCACCGAGATGGTACAGTCCGTTCTCAGCACCCGGACGAGGCGGGTTGCTGGCTGCCCACACATACCACACACCGGCGGGTCAGGTCGGGGTGTCTTCATCTCTCCCATAGATGGCCCGGTCGAACGTTCCGTCCATTCCGTCCGTTCTGTCTGGTCTGTCTGTTTCATGGATCTCCTCTCTCTTCTCTCGTGTGGGGAGCGGCGGCACGGGAAGGTATGGTACGGCCCGCCATTTCCGTGCGAGCCGGTCTTTCTTTTCCCGCGCCCGGGGTTGACCATACGCAGGAGGGTTGGGGATAATCATCGGGACTGACCCTGAGTGGGACTGGTTGGCGTTCATCATATTCCCCGCGCTGTTTCATTCCAAACCACGACCCGGCCAGGCTTCGTTGGTTCTGCGATGAACCGGGTCGTTGACGTTGTTGGTCTCACACGCTGAGTGTACCACTTTTCTGAGCATCCGGTCATCTCCCATGTGGGCTATCTGTGGGTCAGCCACCCGGCGTATCCTCGGGTGCTGGTTTGCTCCCGCTGCCCGAGATGAACATCAGGAATATCGGGTATAATGGGGGAGGCGGTGGCCCTGGTTGAAACAGGTTTTTTTGATACGAAAGCGTAAGTGCCCATGGCGATGTCTCCACAAAAACACCTTGCCCTCATAGACGGTCACGCGCTGGCCTTTCGCGCATTCCACGCCATGGCCGCTTCGGGGTTGCGCTCGTCCAGCGGCGAGCCAACCTACGCGGTCTTTGGCTTTGCGCAAATGTTGCTGACCGTCATCCAGGAACACCGACCGGCCCGGGTCGTGGTGGCCTTCGACGTCGGGCGCACCTTCCGCCACGAGACCTACCCGGACTACAAAGCCCACCGCGTCGAAGCCCCGGAGGAGTTCCACCCGCAGCTTGCCCGTATCAAGCATCTCGTCCAGGCGCTCAACATCCCCATCTTCACCGCCGAAGGCTACGAAGCGGACGATGTCATCGGCACGCTGGCACGTCAGGCCACGGCGGAAGGGCTGGACACGCTCATCGTCACCGGTGACAGCGATATTCTGCAACTGGTTGACCCCCACGTGCGGGTGCTGATGTCGAACCCCTATGGCAAGCTGAGCAGCACGCTCTATGATGAACAGAAGGTGCGTGAACGCTACAAAGGGCTGCAACCAGCCCAGTTGACCGACCTGCGCGGGCTGAAGGGCGATGCTTCGGACAACATCCCCGGCGTCAAGGGTATCGGGGAGACCGGGGCTATCAACCTGCTCAAGCAGTTCAGCACGGTCGAAAACCTCTACGACCACCTTGGCGCGGTCGATAAGCGCTACCGCAAGCACCTGGAAGGC
The DNA here is from genome assembly GCA_034437495.1 of Chloroflexaceae bacterium. Classification (GTDB taxonomy): domain Bacteria; phylum Chloroflexota; class Chloroflexia; order Chloroflexales; family Chloroflexaceae; genus JAAUSY01. Next base: position 1,595 of record DAOTUF010000422.1, read on the forward strand.
CAGCGCGACCAGGCGCTCTTGAGCAAGCACCTGGCGACCATCGTGTGCGATGCACCCGTCACCCTCGACGTGGAAGCCGCCACGCTCGGCACCTACGACCGTTCTGCTGTGCTCACACTCTTCCAGGACCTCGAATTTCGCAGCCTGGTGGAGAAACTGCCGCCGCTCCTGAATGCCTCCCCGCAGGAGACCGGGGAAGGGGGCGGGGAAGCAGACCAGGCAGCCAACGAAATCGGCTACCAGGGAAGCGCCCAGTTGAGCATGTTCCCCTCCCCCGCCGGCTCCACCTCCGATGCGCCGCCGTCTGGCTCCTACCAGGCCGTGGTCACAGAAGAGGCTCTGCGGGAGGTGGTTGAGGCGCTTACGAACGCGCCCGCCTTCGCCTTCGATACCGAAACCACCAGCGTTGACCCGTTCCAGTGCGAGGTGGTCGGTATCTCGCTGGCGGTACAGCCCGGCGCGGCCTGGTATCTGCCCATCGGCCACCGCGAGGGCCAGCAGCTTCCGCGGCAAGTGGTGCTCGACACACTTCGTCCCTTCTTTGCCGACCCCCAGAAGCAGCGGTATGCGCACCACGCCAAGTTTGATATCGAAGTGCTCTTGCACGTAGGCATCGAGACGCCCGGGGTGGCGTTCGATACGATGATAGCCGCGGGCTTGCTCGGGAAGCGCATGGGGCTGAAGGACCTGGCCTTTTCGGAACTGAAGCTTGCCAACCCCATGACCGATATCAAGGACCTGATTGGTCACGGGGTGCGGCAGACCACCTTCGACCACATCCCGATTGACCGCGCTACGCCCTACGCCGCCGCCGATGCGGATATGACGCTGCGGTTGGTGGAGGTGCTGGAACCGCAGCTCAGGGCGCAACCCCGTATCCACGCCCTGTTTACGGAGATAGAGATGCCCCTGGTGGCGGTGCTGGTCGAGATGGAGCGGGCCGGTATCGGGCTGGATACGGACGTTCTGCGGGAGCAGAGCAAGCGCCTGGAGCGGGAGATAGCCAGCCTGACCCACCAGATTCACGACCTGGCCGGTATGCCATTCAACATCAATTCGAGCATCCAGCTTAGCGACGTGCTCTTCGACCGGCTCGGCCTCCCAACCGAAGGGCTGTCGAAAACCTCGACCGGGCGCTACTCGCTGGCAGCCGGCGCGCTGGAGAAGCTCAGCGGGAGCCACGAAATCGTACGGCTGGTTCTCGACTACCGCCACCTGAGCAAGCTCAAATCCACCTACGTGGATGCGCTGCCGCGGCTGGTCAACCCGCAGACGGGCCGCGTCCATACGACCTTCAGCCAACTCGGAGCGGCCACCGGTCGGATGGCCAGCAGTTCGCCCAACCTGCAAAACATCCCCGTGCGCACCGAGACCGGTACCGAAATTCGGCGGGCCTTCGTCGCCGCACCCGGCTGCCTCTTCATCGCTGCTGACTATTCGCAGATAGAACTGCGGGTGCTGGCCCACATCACCCGGGACGCCAACCTGGTCCAGGCCTTTGTGGAGGGGCAGGATATCCACGCCGCCACTGCCGCACAGCTTTTCGGCGTCCCGGTAGACGCCGTAGAAAAGCAGCAGCGCCGCATTGCGAAAACCACGGTGTTTGGTATCATCTATGGCATCAGCAGCTTCGGGTTGGCACAGCGCACCGATATGAGCCGCACCGAAGCCCAGGCGTTGATAGATGCCTTCTTTGCCCGCTTCCCCGGGGTCCGCGACTATATGGAAACGACCCTGAAACACGGGCGCGAGAAAGGCTACGTGGAGTCGCTGTCTGGTCGCCGCCGCGCCGTGCCCGACCTTGAGGTCAGCGGGCCGCGCCGCCAGGCCGCCGAACGCGAGGCTATCAACACGCCCATCCAGGCAACCGCTGCCGATATCATGAAGCGGGCCATGGTGCGGGTTGCAGAGGCGCTGAAACAGCGTGAGTTGGAGACCCGTATGCTGCTCCAGGTCCACGACGAACTGATTCTCGAAGCCCCCCGGGACGAATCCGCGGAGGTGCAGGAGGTGGTCCGCGAGGCGATGGAGCACGCCTATGAACTGCGGGTGCCGCTCCAGGTGGACGTGGAAGTGGGGAATAACTGGGAGCAAATGGAGAATCCGAATCCATGGAGGTAGCCTGGGAGGACCCCGCAAAAGGAACGGTCCTCGTCGTTGATGACACCCCCCACAATTTGCGGCTTCTCTCAACGATGCTGATTGAGCGGGGCTACAAGGTGCGAGCGGTTATCAATGGCCCGATGGCGCTGAAGTCGGTTCAACTGGAACTTCCCGATATCATCTTGCTCGATATCAACATGCCCCAGATGAACGGCTACGAGGTGTGCCGCCGGTTGAAAGAAGACCCCGCTGCTGCTGGTATCCCCGTCCTGTTCATCAGCGCCTTGAACGAAGCGATGGACAAGGTGCAGGCATTCACCGTCGGCGGGGTCGACTATATCACCAAGCCGTTCCAGATTGAAGAGGTGCTGGCGCGGATTGAGCACCAGATGACTATTCGGGTGTTGCAACGGCAGCTTGAACAGCGGGTAGAAGCGCTGGAGGCGCTCAATACGCGCTTGCAAAATGAACTGGTGCTAGCGCGAAATATTCAACAAGGGTTCTTGCCTCCGCCGCAGCCGGGGTGGAACGACCTGGAGGTGGTGTGCTACAGCACGCCCGCCCACGAGGTGGGGGGAGACCTGTATGTCTACCACGCCTGCGACAGTTCCAGAAGCCCGGTGGCCGTGACCCGCTACGTCGTGGCGGTGGGGGATGTGTCGGGGAAGGGGATGCCCGCGGCCCTCCTGATGTCGGCAAGTATCGCGTCGTTCCGCTCGCTGGTCGGGAAAGACCTGTCGCCCAGTGCCTTCCTGATGCAAATGGACAACGCGATTGCTGATTATACCCGAACCACGCGGCAGAACTGTGCGTTTGTCTACCTGGACATCAGCCAGCCATCCCACCAGACCAACTGCAAAGCAAGGGAACCAGGGTCTCACCTTGTCCGCCTGTCGAACGCGGGGTGCATCGCGCCGATGATGAAGCGCGTTGACAGCGGAAGCGTCGAATGGATAGATGTAAGCGGTATGCCCCTTGGGATTGGGATGGGGGCGAGCACCGGCTATCGGGAAGTGTCCCTGACGATGGAGCCGGGCGATATGATAATCCTGACGAGCGATGGGGTGGTAGAGGCCAGAGATACCCATGGGCAGATATTCGGGTTTGACCGCCTGGAGCAGGCAGTCGCCTCGGGACCCCAGAGCAGCGCCACGGCGATGCTAGACCACCTGCGAGCGGCTGTCGAGACGTTCACCGGCGGGACCGAACCACACGACGACGCGACCATCGTGGTGATTCAGACCTGACGCAGAGCGTAGGCAATCCCATCTTGCAGCGTACCGAGCGTCACTATCCCCTCCCAGTCTCCTCCGAGTTGGACCATCATCATGGCCGTCTGCGGCTGCACCCCGGTGAGCACCGCTCTGGCTCCCAGGAGGGTCACGGCCTGTGCTGCTTGCACGAGCATCCGGGCAACCTGCGAATCGACCGTCTTGACGCCGGTGACATCTAGAATGGCCACCCGTGCTTGGTGCGTTTCGACCCCTTTGAGGAGCGATTCCAGGATATGGCGGGAGCGTTCTTCATCAATGGCCCCGATGAGCGGCATCACCACCACTCCCCGGGCGAGCGGCAGGAGTGGCGTCGAAAGCTCCCGCAGCAACTCCTTCTGGGCGTGGAGTATCTGGAGATGAAGCATCGCCTGGGCCGCTTCGGTCCGCTTGCGCTCGGTGATGTCGTTCGAGATACTGGCTATGGCGTAGAGCGTGCCATCCTGGTCGTAGAGCGGGAAGCGGGTTATCAGGAGGGTCCGCAGGCCATCTTCATGGTGAACGACTGCCTCGACCTGAACCGGCTGGCCCGACTCGAGCACCGGGCGGTCGTTTGCTCGCCAGCGCTCAATCATGCTGGTCGGGAAGAGGTCCTCATCCGTCTTGCCAATCATCTGCTCGGGAGCAAGCTTCAGGTATGCGGCGGAGTGGTGGTTGACCATCAGGTAGCGCCCGTGAATATCTTTGACAAAGAGACCGAGTGGCAAGTGTTCGAACACCCCCCGCAGGCATGCCTCGCGCTGGTGCAGTGCCTCTTTGTGCTGCCAGGGGGATGCGACCAGGGCTTCCAACTCTGTCACCCGCTGGCGCAAACGAGCATTTTCCGTCAAGAGGGTTTCGGTTCTTGCGATCCGGTTCGCCATGGTTTACCTCATTTCTGGGGACTATCAAGCATTCTTTCCACTTCAGCCAGGTTATTTCAGGTTTCTTCTTCCTCCCCCTCCGCCGGGTTGGTGACGCACAGTACAGGGGCGGCGGGCGGGTCCGGGACCGGGGGGTCGTACCCTCATGACATGATACACCCGAATGACGGGCTTTTTCCCGTCCATTTTGTGCTAGAATGGAAGATGCATCATGGCTTGAACCCATGCGCGTTCTGCGCAGCGGGCGTACGAGTGGCGAGGCAACCGTAGCGAGCGCCACATCACACGACCAGAGGAGGATTAGTAATTATGTCTTTTCTTGGGCGGATTCGTGATCTCTTGAGTGCGAACATCAACGATTTGCTGGACAAGGCCGAAGACCCGGAGAAAATGGCGAATGAATATCTGCGCCAGTTGAACGACCAGTTCTACCAGGCCAAGACGGAGGTTGCGGCTGCGATGGCCGACGAAAACCGGCTCCAGCAGCGGATGGTGCAGTATTATGCCGAGGCGGAGAAGTGGCAGAGCAACGCCGAATCGGCCCTGCGGTCGGGCAAAGAAGACCTGGCAAAGGCGGCCTTGCAGCGCAAGCTTCAGGCCGAAAAGCTGGCAAAGCAGTATGAGCAGCAGTATCAAGCCCAGTCCGAGCAGGTTGACCAGCTTGAGGAAGGGTTGGCCAACCTGGAAACGCGCATTGCCGAGACCAAGGCCAGGCGTGACCTGATTATTGCCAAGAAGAACCGTGCCAGAACCCAGGAATCGCTTCAGACGACGATACGCAGTATGGGGCGGATTTCGGCCATGGACCGGCTCGATATGCTGGAAGACCGCGTAGATGACCGGCTGGCCCACGCTCAGGCCATGACCGAACTGGAAGGAAGCACCCTTGAACACCAGTTCCGACAGCTGGAGCAGGAAGCCGGCGTGGATTCGGAACTGGAGGAACTCAAGCGCAAACTTGGGATGTCGGGGTAGCCCACAGCAGGGAGCACGGAAAGGTGAGATGGTATCTCCCGCAGGTCAACCCCTCTGGTGGGTCCTTGCGGGAGATGGGCTTTCGGCTTTCGGCTTTTGGCTAGATGCTCTCGTGGTGGGCGGTCAGGTAGGCCGCCAGAATGTGCGCCCGCCCGAGACCCACAAAATCGCGCACGATGGGCGCTCCCCCCTCCAGCGGGTAGATATGGGCATCGCTCAGAGCAATGAAATCATCGGTGGTGCCATCGAGCGATTCCTCCAGACTGAGGTCAGGCCGCTTGTGGTAGTTTGCCCGCATCCCGTAGTTTGCGGTAAAAAACATGACCTGGGTCACATCGCGGCGTGTCAGCATCTCTTCCTGCGGGTAGTCGGGGGGCGGCTCCGGTTCGGTGAGGGTCGCCACAATGTGCATCTGCGACCGACTGACCAGCAGATGTGAAACGCGCTCCGCCTGCTGCGGGCGGCGGGTCGGCGCAATGATGGCGTTCCGCAGCACAATATAGTGCTGCAACCCCAGGCCGCTATTGAGCACCACACTCAGCCGCCGGTAGTGTTCGAGGTCGTAGCTCCCGCTAATCAGGAGCGAGCCGGTGTAAATCTCAATCCGAAACGAAAACATGGCCCCTCTCTCGCCTCTCTTGCCTCATTCGCCTCACTTCTCCGAATTCGTGACAAGCTTGTAGCCAAACCCCCGCTGCGTGAGCAGATAGCACGGGTTGTTCGAGTTGGGTTCAATCCGCTGGCGCACCCGGTAGACCAGGGCATCAATGGCGTTGTAATCAAAAATTTCGTAGTCCCACACCTTGCGGGCAATCTCGTCCTTGCTCACGACCTGCCCTTTGCGGCTATAGAGCAATTCAAGCAGTTGGAACTCCTTGACCGTCAGGGGGGGGTCGAGGGTCTGCCCCTTGATCATCACCGTCTTGGCCTGACTGTCCACGCGCACATCCTCCTGGACCGCCCGCAGCACTTCCGGCGGGAGCGGCCCGCGGGCCGTGGCATCGGAGTCAGAGAAGGTGATAATCGTATCCGAGACGATGATCTCATCCCGGTGGTGCAGCAGGTGTGCCCCCTTGATGGGGTCTCCATTGACAAAGGTTCCGTTGGTGCTGTTCAAATCGCGGATGTAGTAGCCAGTTTCGTCACGCTCAAGCCGCGCATGCCGCCGCGAAGCCAGCGGATGATCAATAATCAAGTCGTTCGCACCATCTCGCCCAATGGTGAGCACTTCGCTCTCCCATTCGAGTTCCTGATAGTATCCATCCTGTCGTTTGATGGTCAGCTTTGGAGCAGCGTCAGACTGCATATTCCATCCTCCGAACCGTTCGCCGGTTCTGTCCTGGGAGGCATCATTCCCTGATTTTCCTGATATCTTGATGATAGGCGTCGGACGTCCGACGTCCGACGTCCATCCCTTTTGCCTAGATTATACCATTAGATGAGCAGAGGTTCTACCCCTCATCGTCCGGAGGTGGGAGCAGCGAGGTATCCACGGGAATATCCGTGAGGAATATCGTTGGGGAGCCGGGCGGTGTCACCTGGTAGAGGGTGGTATCCCCATACTGAAACACGCGCTGGAGCCGTCCCCGCTGCACCAGTGTGTCAAACTTGCGCAGTCCCGCCGGCGGATAGAGCGCCTGTTCCACCCCCCCGACATAGATGTATTCAATCCCGTAGCGCTGGATAAGCTGGAGCGCCTGCGCCGCGTCCGGGGCGTTGTACACCTGGTCTATCACCTGCTGGCGGTGGTGGATGATTGGCTCGGCCCCCGCCACCATGCGCTGCTGTATCTGGTGCCACTCCCACCCGAGCAGCGTCGGAAGCCCCGTGAAGGTGGCGATGCGCCCGGCCCAGCGGTAGGAGGGCAGGTGTGCCTCCAGGATGATGGGCGTACCCTGAATGTGCCGGTGCATCCAGGCAATGGTGGCCGCATCCTCATCGAGGGGGAAGGAGGAACCGCGCTCGCTGTGCGAGACGTAGTTCATAAACGCTGTGCCATCGAGCGTGTGGGGCAGCCCCTCCCGGAAGCGGTCGCCCACGCGGGCCGGCGTAGCGGTGAGGGGGTAGACCAGCGAGGCCAGCAGGAGCACGACCACCACCCCGCGCCAACTCCAGCGCCCGGCGGTGCTCAGGCTCAGGAGGCGGGTTCTGGCCTCTCCTCCCGCCTGCTCCATCTCACGGCGTTTCCCTCCCCACAACCAGGGGAGCACCACCGCCGCCGCGAGCGCAAAGAGCATCCAGGCATGCAGGCCGAACTTGAACACGGTGTTCATGCGCCCCACATCGCCCTGGACCACGACAACTTCGACCCCCAGGCAGATGGCCAGCGCAGTCGTGCCCCACCAGAGCGGCAGGGTTCGCCGCGGGGAGCGGTTGAGCAGGAGCAGCAGCAGCACCCCACCCCCCGCGACCATGGGAGCCAGCAGGAGCGGGTCCGCGTAGTTACGGATGAAGCCGACCAGGAGCAGGGCGGCCAGGACGCCGGCCAGCGCAATGACCAGGAGGAGCGCGACCATATGCCCCTGCTCCCCTCCATCTCCCTCGCTCTCTCCATCCCCGACTCTGTGCAGGATGGGCAAACGTTGCAGCCGATGAGACAGCCAGCGATAGGTCACAGCCACCCCCGCACTGACAGTCAGGAAGAGCCATAGACCATGCATCTGCAAGAGTTCTCGCACCGACGTGCGCGGAGCCTCCCACACCTCCTCAAAGAGGGTGGGTTGGGATTCATCGAGCAGCAGCTTGATACCCGACGACTCGGTGGCGAAGTTGGCAAAGAACGGCGCAAAGAATAAACGCCCCGCCAGGACCACCACGGCGACGGAGAAGCCAAAAGACAGCAACGAACGCACGACCCGGGAACCAGGCTCGGGGGCCGGGGGAGCCGGGCGTTTCTCCCCGCAGGTATGCGCATGGCGGTGGTGGAAGAGGTGGACCACCCCCAGGGTCGCAATCGCCAACCCCACGAAGGTCGGATAATCCCACGTATTGGTCGCGCTCAGGGTCCCCGCCAGCAAGCCCATCAGGAGCAGCAGCAGCACCAGCGACGGGTTGGTAAAGCTGAGCGACGGGGAGGGGGCAGCGGAGGGAGACCGGCGTCTCGTGCGCACGGGCAGCCGCACCAGCGCGACCGTCAACCCGAGCAGCGCCAGCGAGAAGGGCATGACCATCATGTGGGGGTGCATATCGGCAAAGAGGAAGGTGAAGAAGGGAAATTCGTTGACCGTCCCCGCGACTATCCGGGTCGCATCCCAGTAGGCCCACTCCGGACGGTGGGTATTCTCGGCGGCCCGCCCGCTCAGAAACCAGAGCGGCTGAGCGAGGTTGCCGAGCAGCAGCACCAGGACGGGAGCCAGCAGCGCCGAAACAAGCGCTCGCCGTTCGAGTTGCGCCGTGCTGCGCCGGTCGGGGATGCGCCGCGTGGGAGCCAGCAGGTTGTAGACCACCCCCCACGCCCCCACTGCCGTCAGCGCAAAGATTGTCGGGACGGCGAGGTTGAAGGCAATGGACGGAACGATGCTCGTCAGGTGGATGAGCGACCCGACGATGACGAACCCGAAGTAGTAGTAGTTGATGAAGCCGCCCGCGAACCACGGGTCGTAGGGTGGGTATGACGCGCTCTGGAGGATGGCGTTCAGGTAGGCAAATTCCATGGGTTTCTCGCCGCCGCGGGAGGGGTGCCACAGGTCGGGGTTGTACCAGCGCACCAGAACGCCGAGCGCAAACGCCGCCAGAAAGATTCCCTCCGCGGTCAGGAGGGACCCCGCCCGTCGGCGCACGAAGGCCAGCATATCGGCGCGAGATGACCACCCCACCACCACCCCGAGCAGGAGCAGCACCGCCGCCGCCAACCATACCCACATCGGCAGGGGGAGAAAGGGCAGCACACGCAGGCTCGCCAGCAGCCACGAGCTATAGGCGACCAGCAGCACCCCCAGGACTCGCGCCAGACTCCACCCGCGGTCGGGGAGCCACGGCAGCAGGCGAAACAGGAGTGGGAACATGGCCAACCCGAGCACCTCGACTGCCAGCAGCCAGACCACAGGGGCATAGCGGTTGACGGCGCTCTGGCGGTCGAACATTTCCGACCACGTACCAGCCTCGTGGTCGTGCTCCCACTGGCTGTCGGTGAGGCGCAGCGCCGTGGGCACGCGGTCGGCCCGGGCAACGGGCATCTTGTAGACCTCGTTCCAGTTGACCCCGCCGGTGATGAGCTGTTCGGCCCGTTCGTGCGAGAACGCCGCAGTCTTGCGGAAGATGAGCACCCGCGGATGGTCGTAGACCGTGAACGACTCGTCGGCGCTCTGGTCGGGGATGGGGACGCCGAAGAGCGTGGGGTAGGAGGTGATATCCGCCGCCAGTTCGAAGCCCAGTTCGCCCGTAAAGAGATAGTGGTAGTAGCGCATGGTGGCCGGGTAGCGCATCGGCAAGCGCTTGATGGAGTCGTAGACGCGGTTGCTGGTCAGGGAGATGTAGTCGGCCACGGTCAACTGGTCCAGCAACCCCCAATCGTTCGGGTCGGAGGATTGGGACGGGGAGGGTATCCCTTCCCCGTCTCGCCCATAGAACTTGGCAGGCTCATCTTCGGCATAGGGGTGGGTGCGGATGCCCTGGAAGCTGGTGCCCCACGGGTTCCCCTCCCCCACCTGCAAGGGAAGCGGATCATCCCACGACTCGTAGGTGATGGTGGAGCCATCCGGCGCGTGGCGCAGCACCCACCGCGCCGCCATAATGCGCGAATGTTCCCGCGTGTAGATGCGCGTGAAGGCATAGGCCCAGGCCACCGTGCCAAGCACCACCAGCAGCAGCGGAAGCAGGCGCAGCATGGTTGGCAGCACCGGCAGCGAGAAGACCCCACGGTTCTGTTTCTGGTACTGGTTCTGACATTCGGGTGGTCCCCCGACCTCCCCGGTCCGCATTCCAAAGAGCCGGGCGCGTATCCGCTGGAGCTTGCCGCTGATATGCCGCTCTCTGGCCTCCCCGGTCCACACCAGGAGCCACGCCCCCAGGATGATGAGCGACCCGTAGATGGGCAGCATATAGCGCATATTGGTGGCAAACTGGCTGCCCTGCCAGAGGAAGTAGAAGCCAACCCAGACCCAGAGCACCAGCGATGCCAGCGCCTTCGCCGCCCGCACGTTCGTGGCCGGGTCGTGGCTGGTGGCGGGCCGCCGCCCCCGCACCCAGAGACGGAAGTGCTCCCACCCGACCACCGCCCACGCAATCCAGACTGTGACGCCGAGCAGGGGACCCATTCCCCATACCACCATATTGCGCAGGGAGAAGAGGTAGGGCGGACGGTGAACCCACTGCTGCGAGGGGTAGAAATCAATCTCGCCCGTGACAAAGTCCTTCACCCGCCGCATGTTCTCCAGAAAGCGCGGCTCCAGGCGAATATCCAGGAAGCCCGCTCCCTCCAGCCAACCGCTCCCTTCTATGCCTTCCACGGGGTCAGACGACCCCATAAAGGCGTAGGGTTGCAAGACCCGAAACGTGACCAGCGTGAGCAGCCCGGCCAGGCAGAGCAGCAGGAAGCTGCGAAAGAGAAAGAGGTCCCAGAAGGCGGGAAGACGGGAGCGCGTCGGGTCGAACAGCGCGGGGGTTTCGTGCTCTTTCGCTTTCGAGCGGGTGAAGGGAAGGCGGAAGATGGGGACCTCGCGCCAGACCAGCACCGAGAGCGCCGCCGCGACGATGGCAATCAGCCCCAGAGAGCCGAGCGTCACGCGGTTGGCAGCCGCCGCGCCAATGCTGATGCCGAGCATGGCAAAGGAGAAGACTCCCCCCCGCTGTGCCACCCGCACCGCCCAGTAGAGCGCCAGGAAGACGAAGAAGGTCGAAAACGATGGGTCAACATAGAAATGCGCCTGCTGGATGTGCATCACCGCCAGGGCCGAGAACAGCGCCGCCAACAACCCGACGTGGCGACCATAGAGAAGCTGTGCCGTGAGAAAGACCAGGAGCACCGACCCCACATCAAAGAGCACCGCCAGCGAACGCCCGACCTTGAAAAGCTGCGAATAGGTGATCAGGTTTTCGCCCTCCGGGTTGAGCCAGTGGCGGATGGGGGGGGGAACTCTGGGGATATCCAGCTCCGGGTTGGGTATCAGGGCGCGGGAGTCGGCTGGTCGGGTCATGTCTTCCACCTTCAGCGGAAGCTGTTCATTGGGCGTCAGCATCACCGCAACCAGGCGGGTCAGCAGCGGGGGGAAGGTGCCATAGACGTAGAAATCCCGTTCGACGTTGCGGGGGTTGGCCGGGGAGTGCGCCGCATCGAAGTAGGTTGCCAGGTTGGTCGGAACCCGTATCCGCGTGGTGACATCGACAAAGAAGCGCTCGTCGGGGTGCTGGCCGGTGCCGCCATCCCACGAATAGAGCGACATGGAGCGTACATAGGCCGCCAGCAGGAGAATCAGCACCAACCCCGCGCCGGTAGCCCAGGCGGTCTGCCACCACGGGCGGGAGCGTGCCGCACGGATGGTAAGATGGGGTTTGGACGGGTCCGTTCGAGATTCTTCGGCAATGGGAATGTTTGACATAGCACCAGGTCCTCTTGCAGGGTGCAGAAGCAGGAAGGTCGGCAACGAAGAACGGGCCTTCTGCCTGCCATCACGACAGGCAAGACGCCCGTCCTATCTATTCCGTTCTCTCATTCTATCTATGTCCTGTTACCGTCGGTCTCCCAGGATGCGCAGGAGCAGCAAGAACAGGTTGATGAAATCCAGGTAGAGCATCAGCGCTCCCATAATGGCCACCCGCCGGACCATGTTCTCGTCGCTGGTCGATACTCGCGCCGCCATCTGCTTGATTTTCTGGGTGTTCCAGGCGGTCAGTCCGACAAAAATGAGAATGCCCAGGTAGGTGGTAATCCAGTAGATAGCCTCGTTCCGCAGAAACAGGTTGACCACCGAGGCAAGCAGGAAGCCAATCAACCCCATCATCAGGAGATTGCCAATGCCATCCAGGTTGCGTTTGGTGAAGTACCCGTACAGGCTCATCACCCCGAACGTCCCCGCCGTGACGAAGAAGGTCAGCGCAAGGGAGGCGCTGGTGTAGGCCAGAAAGATGATTGAGAGGGTCAGGCCATTGAGCGCCGAGTAGAGCAGGAACATACCCGTCGCCATGCTCCCGGACATCTTCATGATATTGGCGCTCAACACCCAGACCAGGACTAGCTCACCAATGAGCAGACCGAAGTAGAGCAGGGGAACGCTGGCAAGCATCGCTCCCAGGGGCGTGTGGGCAACGAACGCGGCGATTGCTCCCGTCGAGAGCAACCCCGCCACCATCCAGGCGTAGACCTGGGACAGAATACCTTGCAATCGGTAGGAATCAACGTGGGTCCCCGCGTGGGGCGCGGGGGAAAAGGGTGAACCTCTCATAGATAGACGGACCTCCTTGTTCCTTTGAATTCCTGGTTATTCTGGCTTACCATTCAAGCGATGTGACACACCATGTCATCCGTACGATTCTGGTCGGTTGTCCGGGTTCCGCGTCTGGTCGATGGGAACATACGTGACCTGGATTGGTTCGCGGCCCGTTACCCGCACGCTGGTGTTGCAGCGGGGGTTGGCACACACGACGTTGGACCCCACCACCACGTAGGGGTAGACCGCTAGCTTTTGCCCGCACGCCGGGCAGGTCGCAAACTCGACCTTCTTTGCCATAGATTGCTCCTTGTTCCTCACTCCATACGTTCCGTCAGGTCGTCGTAGTTGTAGAATGTTCCAGTTCGGTCAGAATAGCCGCAATTTGAGACTTGAACGGAGGGAGTTGATTGGTAATGGTCTCCCAGATGATTCCCATATTGATGGCAAAATAGCCATGTACAATCACATTTCGCATTCCTATTGCCTTCGACCACGGCACCGATGGGTAGCGGGCGCGAAGACTGGCTTCGAGGCGGTTTGATGCTTCACCAATGATCTGAAGATTGAACAAGACGACTTGCTGAGTAGGGCGAGCCTGGGAAAAGGTGTCAAAATGCATCTCCTCAACCGCTGTTTCAATGTCATTGATGGCAGTCAATATATCATTCAGAAAGGCCCGATTTCCCCGTGAGGTCTTCATACGACCACCACTTCTTTCAGAATACCTTCGCCAATATGGGGCTTCAGATCGGGGCGATGCACCAGATCAACCGAAACGCCGGTCAGGTGGGACAACATTTCCTGTATTTCCACGTAGGTCAATAGTCCTGGTAACTGGTCAAACTCCACCAGCACATCCAGATCACTTTCCGTAGTCTGCTCATTACGGATGTAAGAGCCAAACACGCCCAACGATTTGATGTGATAGTGCCGCGCCAGGTCGGGCAGGTGGCGGCGCAACGTGGCAATATGCCCGGCAACGGGCCAGGTTTCTGGAATGGTCTCAATGCTCATTCCATTCCTCCTCGCTCCTCGCTCCCTCTCGCGCCTCTTTCGCACCTTCGTTCCTTGCCTCGTCCTATGCGTCCTATGCCTATGGTTATGGTTATGGTTGCTGTTCCATAAAGAGCGCGTCCACAAAGGTCTCCGCGTCGAAGAGGGCCAGATCGTCCATTTTTTCGCCCGTGCCGATGTATCGTATCGGGCGCTCGATATCTTGCGAGACGGCAAAGGCAATACCGCCCTTGCTGGTGCCGTCCATCTTGGTAATCGCCACATCCGTGACATCCACGGCCTTCAGAAAGGTCTTGGCCTGCAACACCCCATTCTGGCCGGTGGTGGCGTCGATGACGAGCAGGACCTCGTGCGGTGCATCAGCCAGCCGCTTGCGGATGACGTTGCGCAGCTTCTTCAGCTCTTCCATCAGGTTGAACTTGGCGTGCAGGCGGCCCGCCGTGTCAATAATCAGGACATCGGCCCCGGTCTCCAGCGCTTTGCTCACCGAGTCGTAGACCACGGCCCCCGCGTCGGCTCCCTGCCCGCGGCTGATGATGGGCACCCCGGCGCGTCCGGCCCAGATTTCAAGCTGCTCGCTGGCCGCAGCGCGGAAGGTATCGCCCGCGGCTATCAAGACCTGCTTGCCCATGCGTTTGTAGCGTTGGGAAAGCTTGGCAATGAGCGTTGTTTTGCCAGCCCCGTTCACCCCAACCACCAGGATGACGTAGGGGCGAGCCTCTATCGGGGGACGCTCGGCCTGCTCCAGGAGCACGTTCATCATTTCGGTTTTGAGCATATCGCGGGCTTCGCCGGCCTTCTTGACCCCGTGCCGATTGCAGCGGTCTTTGGTGCGGTTCACCAGGTAGAGCGTCGTCTCGACCCCCACATCGCCCTGGATGAGTGCCTCTTCCAGCTCTTCCCACAGTTCTTCGGTGACTGGTTCGTCCGTCTGGAAGATCTGGGCAACCTGACGAAAAAACCCCTTGCGCGATTTATCGAGGCTTTGTTCAACCTTCTGTTCTTCTTCGTGCGCTTCTTCTTCGGTGCGGGGAGCGTCTCCCCCCCGCCCAAAAAATCGTTTGAATAGCGACATACGTTTCTGTGTCTTTCCCCCGTAGCTGCTACTTTCTTTGTGTTCAAATGTACTCGAAAGTACGCTTTGTCCATTTCCAAAATTCCTGCTTCCACCTGCATCGCCTTCTCACTTGAAGGGCTTACCCGCAGTCCACAGGCGTCTTTTACGTCCCGACGTAGCCACGACCGAGGACGACCAGTTCAGGACTGGGAGCCTGGACCGGCGATCTGGTTGCGCTCGCCAATCCGATACGATGGAGGAAGCCATCTCGCG
>DAOTUF010000423.1:0-3563 GCA_034437495.1 Chloroflexaceae bacterium
GTTTTCCCGCCGTAAGGGAAAAAACCAGCACAGGACGACATGGTGGAACGTTTGGAGAAAAGAAAGGAGGACGGCAGCGCTTCCTCCACCCGCTCAAGCAGGTGGTGTCCTGCGCTGCCATTTCTATGATTCGTCTGGATCGTTCAAATCGTCTGTCTCGTCTGGTTGGTTTCATGCTGGTGGTCGTAGTGCTGGTCGTTGTGGTTTCCCTTGCTTCCATAGCTCCGGTCCGGTCGTCGCCGGTAGCTGCACCGGAGAACTCCCCCTTCGGGACGAACACCCATCTCGGCACCCGCATTGAGGACCTGGCGAGTATCGAAGGAGCCGCCGGCAAAGCGGCAGACCTGGGTATCGGGTGGGCGCGGGAGGATTTCCAGTTCTGGTGGATTATTGACCATAAAGGTGAAAACGAAGCCAATGACCCGGACAAATACTACTGGGATACGAACGACGAAGCCGTGCGGCAGCTCAGGGGGCACGGTATCAATATCATCGGTATTCTGACGGGACCCTCGCCCTCCTGGGCCACGCCAGGAAGCAGCCTGATAGGGAGAGACAACTTCTATCCCCCTAGTCCGCACCACTACGCCAACTTTGTGAAGGCGGTGGTGTCGCGCTACAAGAATGATGTGCATCACTGGGAAATCTGGAACGAGCCGGATAATGCGCTCTACTGGAAGCCTGCCCCCGACGTGGCGGCCTATACCGAGCTGCTGAAGGCCGGGTATCAGGCCGTGAAGGAAGCCGACCCGAGTGCCACCGTCCTGGTGGCGGGGATGGTCTCTCCGGAGCCTGCGGCCGAGTGGCTTGAGGAAATCGCCAACCGCGGAGGGTGGCATTCGTTCGATATCATCTCGCTGCACCCCTACACCGACCCCTGGGGTCCCGAAGAAGGCAACATCGTCACCGGGGGGTTAGAAAAGGTACAAACTCTGGCCGAGAAGTTTGGCTCGAAGCCCATCTGGGTGACGGAGTTCGGGTGGTCTACCGGCCCCGGCGGGCGCAAATATCCCGATGGGAGAGAGCGGCAATTTACGGAGGCAGAGCAGGCCAACTTCCTGGTACGCGGCGCGGCGATGCTCTATGCCTCCGGCGCGGAACGGGTGCTGACCTACAAGCTGAAGGATGAGAGCACTTCCGAACTGTACGGGATGTTTCGACATAATGGCCACAAGGATGATTTTGGCGGGCCAAAGGAATCTTTTACCTTCTATCGCACGCTGAACGAGCAGCTGGCGGGGACCTCCCCCGGCGGGATGCTCGACCTGGTGCAACCCGAAACGAAGCTCACCTTTGAGGACTTCGGGACGTGGCGGACCTACCCCCCCGACAACGGGTCGTTCAGCCAGACCGGTGCTCAGCGACACAGCGGGAACAGCGGCGGGGAAATTCGCTACCACTTCACGGCAACGGACAATAACTACGTATCGTTTGAGCAGGAGGGTCAGAAAGTGAATCTCGGCTCGCCCAACCGGGTGGGTATCTGGGTGAAGGGCGATGGGAGCAAGAACACGCTGAAGGTTCAGATCCTCGACGCCGAGGACGAGAAGTTTCAATTTCGCCTGGGCTTCATCCCATCGGGCGACTGGACCCGCATCGAAGCGCCTGTGAAGCCCAACAATCCCGAAGAAGATATGGATGGTGGGGGGAACGGGCGCATTGACTATCCCATCCGGTTGTTTGCGCTGGTGCTGGACGATGACCCGGACGGCACGACCGGGCAGGGAACGGTCTATGTCGACGACCTCTATACGGTCAGCGGGGCCGACGCCTACGGAGCGCGGTTCCACAAGGGAGGCGACGAAGTGGTGGATGTGCTCTGGTCGCCCGGTGGCCCGGCCTCCATCCCTGTCAGCACGCGCTCATCTCAGCCAACGGTGGTGGAGAGTTGGGGTGAGCAGCGGACGGTTCAGGCCGATGGGGGGCAGGTGACGCTCCCGATAGGACCAAACCCCATCTACCTCATTCATACGCCCGGGAATGCCCCGGCCCCGGCCCCGGCCCCCGCGCCGGCCCCGGCCCCGGCCCCGGCCCCGGCTCCAGCGCCGTCATCCTGCACACCCATAGATCCCCCGGCAGGGCCGCAGGACTGCTTCGACGTGACCGGTCAGTGTATCGCCGGCCCCATCCGCACCTACTGGCACAATAACGGCGGGTTGGCCGTGTTTGGCTACCCGATTACCAGCCTGTGCCAGCAGACGGTTGAAGGCTGGACCGGGCCGGTGCAGTGGTTTGAGCGCGACCGTCTGGAAGACCACGGAGGCCAGGGGGTGATGGCCGGACGGTTGGGGGCCCGGGTGCTGGAACTGGATGGTCGACCGTGGGACACCTTCCCGAAGGTGACGAGCGCCGCCGCAGGGTGCCAGTATTTTGAGCCAACCGGCCACAGCCTGTGCGAGCCGTTCTTGAGCTACTGGCGCAATAACGGTGGTCTGGAACGCTTCGGCTACCCTATTACTGAGGCGATGGACGAGACCATCGAGAACTGGACCGGCACGGTGCAGTACTTCGAGCGCCGCCGCATGGAGCACCACCCGGAGAATGACCCGCCCTACCACATCCTCCTGGGGTTGTTGGGCAACCGAGTGCAGGGTGGGCAGTAGGAGTAGAAACAGGGGGGCCGGGAGGGGGGGATTCCCCCCTTCCCGGCCCGCTCCTCCCCAGACGGACCGGCCATCAGCGTGACTTTTTTTCAAAATACCCCCTTCCATTCTCCCCCTCGTTGCGCTATAATAGAGGCTACAGCATAAGAGAATCATACATTCCCCATTCCAGACAACGTTGAGGTGAATCTGTGGGTAGTTGACCGGGGCTTGAGTGATACGGGCATTCAGGTGGGGCAAGGTTTTTTGTGTGTTTTCTTACCACTATCTGTAGTATTTTCACAAAAGCCACCAGCATGGTGCTTGCTGCTTGATGATAGTAAAAAGCAAAGGCCAGGGGATGAGCAATGAACATGCGGGTATTCCAGTAATGGTGGCTGCTTTCGATGTCCGTGACACGGTGGTTTTCTGGAATGAAGCGTGCGAGCACGTGACCGGCTACGGGGCCAGCGATATGGTGGGAACCCCCGGCGCGCTCGACCTGCTTTGCTCGGAGGCGTCGTACCGAGGGGTGACGAAACTGACCGGTTGGCCGCGGGATGGCGTGGGGTGGCCCGTCCCCCTCCCCCTCCACTGTTGGGATATCACGATGATGGCCCGGGACGGCACTCCCCGAACGCTGGTCTGGATTGAGGCAGGTCCCCCCTGCTCCCTCCCCGGGACGCTCGAATACTCCCCCCACCTGCTCGAACCTGCCTCCGGGGTGTTGGGGTGGCTGGTTGCCCGTCACATATCGCTCCTTGGCTGTCGTATTGCGCCTGTTGCGGGGGGGCTATCGTGGGGAATGGGGGTAGAAGTCTCCCGATAGGAGCATTGGGGGTACCTCTGACCGTCATACACCGCACTGACTGAAGTCAGGCGGCTTGCACGCTCCGGCGAACAGGCCGAGGTATGACCAGACCTGGCCTTTCGAGGCTCCGTTCAGCCGGTCACGATACCCTGGGGTGCGCGAGCCAGCCC
>DAOTUF010000424.1:0-1563 GCA_034437495.1 Chloroflexaceae bacterium
GCCAGGTAGATCATATATTCCTGGGCATCCCAGAACCGCCGGGTCAGCTCGCGCACCTTCCGCATCCACCCCCCGGGCCATACCATGGGCCATCCCACGGAAGGGGAGAATGGTTCGCCGGACGGCTCAATATCCAGGCCGATGGCGTCGAAGTGAAGCTGATTGCTGCGGACCCAGCTATGGAAGGCGCGATAGCGCTCGACCGCCTGGGGGTAGTTTTGCAGGTTGAACCAGTAGCCCTCTTCGGGCGGGAGCAGCAGCCACGCGACGGTCAGGATACCCCGCGCATTGAGCAGCCGGACGATGTTGGCGCGGCACTCGTTCAATTCGAGCAAGGCCAGGGCAATGCCGCCCCGTTGTTCGACCAGGTTTTCCAGCACCCCTTCCTGCAACAGGAGGCGATGAAGCACCTGTTCGTCCTGCTCGGTGAAGAAGATAATCTGGGGGTGCCCCAACGCTACCGATGAAACCGATGGCTCAGAATCATCGCCCTTCCGAGGTGGTAGAGGTCCTATCGTTTGTGGTCTATCGTTCACAACACCAGGTCAGAGAGGGTGAATACAAAGAGCACGCTGGCAACGTAGCTGTTGACGGTAAAGAATGCCCGGTCAATCCTCGACATATCGTGGGGGGCTATCAGGCGGTGCTCATAGAGCAGCAACCCCGCCGCCGCCGCCACCCCCACATAGTACAGCCACCCCAGGCTGAGGGTCAACCCCAGAGCCACCAGCGCCGCAAGCATCAGGAGATGGCAGAGCTGCGAGATACGCAGCGCCGTGGGGATGCCAAACCGGGCGGGAATGGAGTGCAACCCGTATTGACGGTCGAAATCTACATCCTGACAGGCATAGATCAGGTCGAACCCGGCAATCCAGATACCCACCGCAAGCGCCAGCAGCAGCATCGGAGCCGTGAACTCAGGCCGAACCGCCAGCCACCCGCCAGCCGGAGCCATAGCGTCGGTCAGTCCCAGGACGAAGTGCGAAGCCCAGGTAAACCGCTTGGTGAAGCTGTAGCCGGTGAGTGCTACCACGGCAAGGGGCGAGAGCGCAAAACACAACGGGTTCAGTTGCCAGGCGGCCACCAGCAGCAGACCAAGCCCCCCCACCGCCACCAGCACCACCGAACGCTGGTCAAGCTGCCCACTGGGAATGGGACGCTGCGCGGTGCGCTGGTTGGCTGCATCAATCCGCGCATCGATGACGCGGTTGAAGCTCATGGCTGCCGTGCGGGCCCCCACCATAGCCAGCGAGACCCAGAAGAAGGGCCACCAGCCGGGCCAGCCATCGGCGGCCAGGAACAGCCCCAGGTAGGCAAAGGGCAGCGCAAAAATGGTATGCTCGAACATGATGTTCTTGCGGTGTTTGTGGACGATGGCTGCAATGCGGCGGAACGCCTGGTGCCCGGAAAGGGGGGTGGTTTCACTCGTGTTCGTCATAGAAATGGCGGCGCAGGAAACCACCTGCTTCAGCGGGTGGAGGAAGCGCCGCCGTCCTCCTTTCTTTTCTCCAAACGTTCCACCATGTCGTCCTGGGCTGGTTTTTCGCCTTACGGCGGGAAAAC
>DAOTUF010000425.1:0-8654 GCA_034437495.1 Chloroflexaceae bacterium
TATCTACCTGGGCGACCGCGACGGGGTGCGCACGCCCATGCAGTGGAGCCACGAGCGCAACGCCGGGTTTTCGCGGGCCAACCCGCAGCGCATCTACCTGCCGGTCATCATCGACCCGGAATACCACTACGAAGCGGTCAACGTCGAGGCGCAGCAGCACAACCCCTACTCGCTCCTGCACTGGGCACGTCACCTCATCGCCACGCGCAAGATTTCCCGTGCTTTCAGCCGCGGCAGCCTGCACTTCCTCACCCCCGACAACCAGAAGGTGCTGGCCTTCCTCCGCCACGACCAGGATGGGGACGGGGAGCGGGGAGCGGATGAACACATCCTCGTGGTCGCCAATCTCTCGCGGTTTGTCCAGTGCGTTGAACTTGACCTCTCGGCCTTTGAGGGCAGGACCCCGGTGGAAATGTCGGGGCAGACCCGCTTCCCGCCCATTGGCGAACTCCCCTACTTCCTCACGATGGGACCCTACGGGTACTACTGGTTTGTTCTGGAACGCCAGCCAGCACCGTTCCGTCAGGTATCCCCTGCTCCCTGGAAGGACCGCGTTCCCACCCTGACCGTCGCCGAAGACTGGACGACCGTCTTCACCACAGGATGGTCCCGGGCCAGGCTTATCGAGATACTGCCCGACTACCTGAGACAGCGGCGCTGGTTTGGCGGCAAAACCCGCACGATCCAGACGCTCCGCATCCTGGATACCATCCCGGTCCCGATCCCTTCGGATACCTCGTCGGTGGGGTATGTCGTGCTGGTGCAGGTCGAATACCCCGAAGGCGACCAGGAAATCTATGTCCTGCCGCTGACATTTGCATCGGGCGAGCAGGCGGCGCACATCGAGGCAACGCGCTCCCAGGTCATCGCTGCCCGCCTGCGCCTCGAAGCCAGCGGCGAAACAGGCATCCTCTACGATGCGCTGCGCGATAGCGGCTTTGCCGTCTCCCTGCTCGAATCCATCGCTCAGCACCGCACCTTCCGCGGCACCTCCGGCGAGATTATGACCTACCCCACACGGTCGTTCCTGTCAGTGTCCGAGGCCCGGATGGGCGAAATCTCGCCCCACATCCCGACCGAAGACGTATCCATCGCGCCCGCCTCACCCGCTCTTGTTCGGGGAGGGGGGACCGAGGCCACGGACGCCCCGGCGACCTCGCCGGTCGCCACAGCCGACCAGAGCAGCACCACCATCGTCTACGGCGAGACCTGGAGCCTGAAGTGCTTTCGGCGGGTAGAAAGCGGGGTCAACCCCGAACTGGAAATCGGGCGCTTTCTCACCGAAAAGGTCTCCCCCGCCCGCACCCTCGTGGTTCACGGGGCCATTGAGTACATTCAGAAGAACACCCCTCCCATCACGCTCGGGGTGCTGCACGCCGGGGTCCCCCACCAGGGTCCGGCCTGGCACGATGCCCGGAACAAGCTCCTGCCCTACCTCGAGCGGGTAGTCGCGCACGAACCACCCGACCAACCGCTCCCCCTCCCCGCCGGGCACCTGCTCGACCTTGCCAGCGCGGAAATCCCCTCCCTCGCCCAGACCTTGATTGGACCCTACCTGGACACGGCGCGGCTCCTGGGGCAGCGCACCGCCGAACTCCATATGGCCCTCTCGCAGGAAACCGACGACCCGAACTTCGTTCCCGAACCCTTCACCGACTTCTTTCAGCGCCCCTTCTACCACGCCATGCTCGGCCTGATGGACCGCACCATGCAGATGCTCCAGAAGCACCTTGACCACTTCCCCTCCGACGTCCAGGAAGACGCCCGGCGGGTGCTGGCGCACGACCAGGAGCTACGAGACCACTTCCAACCCTTCCGCGACCGCAAAATCACCGCCATGCGGATACGATGCCACGGCAACTACCACCTGGAACAGCTTCTCTGCGCAGACGGTGATTTCATCATCACCGACTTTGAAGGCGACCCGTCCCGCTCCCTCGAAGAACGGCGCATCAAGACCTCTCCCCTGCGGGACGTGGCCAGTATGCTCCGCTCCTTCCACTACGCCGTGGCGCTGGCGCTCCGGCCCGAGGCCATCCCCGCGCACGCCGCCCATGTGCCGACCGTCAGCCGTCCCACCCGGCTTTCGTGGGTCCACTTCTGGTGGCGGTGGGTGTCTGCGGCATTCCTCCAGACCTACCTTGAAGCGCTCTCCGAAGCGCCACTCTTGCTCCAGACCCGCGAGGAGTCGCGGGCGCTGCTCGATGCCTACCTCCTGGAACACAGCTTCTACGAACTGGGGCACGAACTGTACCACCACCCCGAACAGGCAGAAATACCCCTCCAGGGCATCGGACACCTGCTGGAGACCCTGGCCTCTGCCCCGCCGCACCCGCGGACCAGCACCTCCCCCTCCCAGAATCCCTCCTCCAGGCCCGATTGACACATTTCCCACTATCGCCTATCATAACCTGGTTTAGACACAGAGGGAGTTTGAAAAAGCCATAGAGAATATCAGCACCATGCACAATATCCAACACATGCCAAAGGCCACGCGGAAGGCATTCGACCGCCTGAAACGCCACCTGGAGCCTGCCCTCCGGGAACAGTGCGCTTCCCGCGATGCGGACCTGTTTATGCTCCGTCTCGGGCGTTATTTCAACGACCTGTACGAACCCTTGTCCCTGGTCTATGGCGACCGCCCCGACTTCCAGCAGCATATGGAAGCCCTGGGCGATATCATGGTCAAAAATTATGTCGAACGGTCCGAAGAACTGCGCCTGATGGACATCGAGCACCACATGACCCCCGACTGGTTTCAGCACGAAACCATGCTCGGCTACATGTGCTATGTCGACCGATTTGCCGGGACGCTTCAGGGTATCTTGCAGTATATTGACTACCTGCGCGAACTGGGGGTCAACTACCTGCACCTGCTGTCGGTGCTTCAGACGCGCCAGGGGCAGAACGATGGGGGCTACGCCATCCAGGACTACCGCTCGATTGATCCCCGAATCGGAACCATGGAAGACCTGGAAATCCTCGAAACCGAACTCCGCACCCGCGACATCTACCTCTGCATCGATATCGTGATGAACCACACGGCGCAGGAACACGAATGGGCGCAGCGGGCGCTGGCGGGCGACCCGACCTACCTGGACTACTACCTGACCTTTGAAGACCGCGTGCTGCCCGACCAGTATGAGCAAACCTTGCCCGAAGTGTTCCCTGATTTTGCCCCCGGCAACTTCACCTGGGTGCCAGAGATGGGCGAAAACGGACGATGGGTCTGGACTACCTTCAATTCCTACCAGTGGGACCTCAACTACCGCAACCCGGCGGTCTTCTGCGAGATGGCCGACATCATGATGTTCGTGGCCAACAAAGGGGTTGACGTGCTGCGGCTCGATGCCATCCCCTTCATCTGGAAGAACCTGGGCACCGACTGCCAGAACCAACCAGAAGCGCACCTGCTGCTGGCGGCCTTTCGCGCCGTGGCCCGCATCGTGGCTCCGACCGTTATCTTCAAAGCGGAGGCCATCGTCCCTCCCCATAAACTGATTGCCTACCTGGGGGAAGGCCCCTCCATCGGGAAGCGGTGCGAACTGGCCTACCACAACCAGTTGATGGTGCTGCTCTGGAGCACCATGGCCACCCGTCAGGTCACGTTCCTGACCCACTCGCTGCACCAGATGCCTGCCACCCCCCCCGGAACCACCTGGCTGACCTACATCCGCTGCCACGATGATATCGGGTGGGCCATCACCGACGAGAACGCTGCGGAGGTGGGAGAAAACGGCTACCTCCATCGCCAGTTTCTCAACAACTTCTACAGCGGGAACTTCCCCGGCTCGTTTGCCAAAGGGGCCCTCTTCCAGTACAACCCGGTCACCGGCGATGCCCGCATCAGCGGGATGACCGCTTCGCTGGTGGGGTTGGAACAGGGGATAGAGAGCGGCAACCTCTACCGCCTCAGTATGGGCACGCGGCGTATCTTGCTCATGTACAGCGTCATTATGGCCTTTGGCGGCATCCCCATCATCTATATGGGCGACGAACTGGGGCAAATCAACGACTGGTCGTTCCAGGAAGACCCTGCCATGGCCAACGACACCCGATGGATGCACCGGCCCTTTATGGACTGGGCCAACGCGGCCCAACGGCAGTACCCCCGCAGTATGACGGGCTACCTCTACGCCGGTTTGCGGAAGCTCGTGGAAGCCCGCGCCTCCACTCCGGCCATTCACGGTGCGGCGGCGACCCACCCCATGTGGACAGACAATCCCCATGTCTTTGCCCTCCTCCGTCAGCGGGCCCACGGCAACCTGCTGCTGCTGGCGAATTTCCACGAACACACTCAGAGCGTTTCCGCCGACCTGATAGGATATGCCGGCCTCATCCCCCGGGAGGATGTGCGGGATGTGCTTGACCACGATGGTCGCCCTTTGATTCAGGATGGGCGTATCTTTCTGGAACCCTATGAAAGCAAGTGGCTGATTGACCGCCTGCTGTAGCGTGTAACATTTCGCTCCTGCGTTCGTTTATGCAAGCAAAGAGCTTCGATAGCTTCTTTGCGGTAAGAGCCTCATGCCTGTCGCTGTCATCACCAGACGAAACCGTGAATTAAGGAGGTTTCCCGTGAAAACCCTGCTCTGTAAAGTCCTGATTGTGGCCTTTCTTGGAGCCATGATCATCCCGTCCGGCGGGACCCTGCAACCGGCATCCGAGGTGCAGGCCCAGGACGCTGCTCCATCGGACGTGCCCCTTCCGACCCTGCTCCCCCCGCTTGACGAAGCAGAACCCAACAACTACGGGTCCCTTGACGACCCTGACGACCAGGAGGTCAACTGGATTGGCCCCACTGATACCGCCATCGCCTCCTGGACCCGCACGGTCAGCGGAACGATTGACACCCCGGAAGACCTTGACTGGTTTGTGTTTGACACGGTCGAACCCAATTCGACCATCGCCGTGACCCTGACCAATCTGCCCGCTGATTATGACCTGGTGCTCGGAACCCTCACCCCCTTTACCAATGTGATAGGGACCCTCGATGAGGGGTTGTTTAACGTGGTTGACCTCGGGCGGGTGGGAGCCTCGGGCCGGCCCAACGCCTCCGGTCGCCCGAATGCTTCGGGCCGCACCAACGCCTCCGGTCGCCCGAATGCCTCGGGCCGCACCAACGCCTCCGGTCGCCCGAATGCCTCGGGCCGCACCAATGCCTCGGGCCGCATTGCCGAAATCGGACGGACCAATGCCTCGGGCCGTACCAACGCCTCCGGAAACCCCATTGTCTCGCTCAGTCTGGCGGTCGGCCAGGAAGATGAATACATCGAAACCGCGCTCTGGTTGCCCGGTACCTACTTCCTGGTGGTGGTGAACAACAACGGAGCCTACAGCCCGTCCCCCTACACGCTGCACACCACCATCATCGGGAGCAACCTGAGCATGCCCGACCAGTCGCCCGGCCTGTCGCTCCCGCCGGAGCAGATCCCCGTTGACGAAACCGTCCGAACGCTGTTCATTGTGAATGAAAGCCGGATGCGGCAGCTCTACCCCGACCAGGACGAAATCATCACCGAGTTGATGGGGTATCTCCATTTGCTCAGCGACCGGGAGGAGATTCGGGGGGAGGTCCTCAATCTCGACTACGTGCTGGACACGGAGGGGAACCCGACCTTCCCGCCCATGTATGCCGCCTGGAACGATGACCCCGCCAACCCGCTCCAGGCCAACCGGATTGCGCAGGCCATCGACAACTATATCGCAGCGGCAACCTTCGACAACCGTTCGTCCACCGCTCCCTACGACCCGATTCCCTCTCCCTACCCCAATGTCGAACACATCGTCATCGTAGGTGGAGACAGCGCTATTCCATTCTACCGCGTGCCGGACCTGACCGTCCTGGCCAACGAAGCCACCTACTATGACTACCTGAATCACCTGATCAACGAAGACAGCGCGCTCGGCGGGGCCTTGCGCTACCGAACGACGATGACCGACGATATCTACGGCAACGATACCCCCTATGCCTGGCCCGAACACCCGCTCTATATCCCCGACCGCGCAGTCGGTCGGCTGGTCGAAACCCCCGTGGAAATCGTGGCCTACCTGGAGCAGTATGCAGCCGGGAATATCCCCATGACGATTGATGCGACCGCAGCCACCGGGCACAACCGGGCCGTCGTGACGGGGTACGACTTCTTCAACGACCATGCCAATGCGGTCTTTTCGCTGCTTGTCGGGTTTGGCCTCTCCAACTCCGACCTGCTGGCCTCCGAGCCTGACACCCCCTGGAACGCGCAGGACTTGATCAACACGTGGTTTGATTGGGAGTTCGAGCCATTCAACCGTGATGGCTACACCAACCAGAGCAAAATCTCCATCCAGTCCATCAACGCCCATTTTGACCACTTCTCGGCCATTCCCGAAGACGCCGACCTGAATGCCTCGCTGCCAGTGTTCTACGCCGAGAGCATCCTGACCCCGACCAGCGGGCTATCCAGCGAGGGATACACCCCGCTCTACTTCGAAAACCGCCTCTGCTATACCATGGGGTGTCATTCTGGCCTGAACGTAGAGGACATCGAGAGCGAGGACCTGGCGTGGCTGCGCCCCCTCCCCGGAGCCGCATCGAAATACCTGGCCGACTTCCCCCAGGCGTTCAACAAGCAAGGCGGGACCTTCGTGGGCAACACCGGATCTGGCTATGGGGATTCGGAC
This sequence comes from Chloroflexaceae bacterium, assembly GCA_034437495.1. Taxonomy (GTDB): domain Bacteria; phylum Chloroflexota; class Chloroflexia; order Chloroflexales; family Chloroflexaceae; genus JAAUSY01. The sequence goes on from DAOTUF010000425.1 coordinate 6,664, forward strand.
CTGATAGGGTACAGCGAATATCTGTTGCTGCTCTACACCGCCGAACTGGGCAGCGATGCTCCCATAGAGAGCGAGCGCAACGAGGACTACACCGGTCAGTTCGTGGGGAGTGCGCTTGCCCGCGCCAAGCAGCGCTACATCCGCAATGCGACGATGCTGGATGTCTACGACTACAAAGCCCTGATGCAGACCACCCTCTACGGCCTGCCCTTCCTGCGCGTGGTGGTAGACCAGCCGCGCCATATCCCCGACCAGGCATTGCCGCCCGAGCGAACCCCGCCGACGGTTGGTATCTACGGGATGGTCGAGCGGGTCATCACCTTTACCATGGACTTCGAGCGGGAACACCTGCCCGACCCGCGGTCTTCGGTGGGCTACCGCGAATACCTCGATATCACCAACCTTGAGGTAGACGACAGCTTTGCCCCGGACGGTGGCTTGATAGAGCCACGGGTTATCAGCAACACCAGGGAGGGCTACCCCGTCCTGCCGCAGATTGCCTACGATCTGACGGCCCAGAAGGTGGTGGAGGGCGTCACGACGACCCTGGATATCAAGCATGTGCGCTTTGCTGGTGGGAAGGAGTGGTCGCTGGACCCCTACTACCCCCAGGTGACGCTCGTCGTGACCCGGTCCGAGGCGGAAGATCCGGCTACCTTCTTCCAGGGGCTTGGTATCTGGTACCCGGAGTCGGTCTACAACTACAGTCAGGTGGGCGAAGGAACAGACCAGCGGGACCAACTGGTCGTCATACCGGCTCAATATAAGGCCGATGAAGCCACCACCGACGACGAAGGCCCGGACGGGATGGAGGGCGACTGCCGCTACTACACCACGATGGTCTTCAAGGTGCTGTATGTTGACCCGGAGCAAGCGCCCGATGATGCTACCCCGCCGGTCATCAAGCAAGTGAAAATCGTCAATCCCTCCGGGATGCTGCAAGCGACCAGTCCGCGCATCCTGGTCGAGGTCACGGACGGCTCGCTCGCCTCCGACACCGGCGTCCAGAGCATCGATGCCGTCTATACGGCGTCTGGCGACGAGGGGTGGACTGTGGCTCCAGACTTCCGCAGGATACGGAAGGAGCGGTTGACCGAAGAGACTACGGAGGTGTGGGCTTCGGAAATCACGGAGTCAGTTGATACGTCCCGGGTGCGGTATGTCGTGACGGCGCGAGACCGGGCGGGCAACGTCTCCTATTACAATGGCAAAGGCGAACTCTTCGTGCCCCGGGCCGAACCGGTGGCGGGAAGCGTGACGCTGCGGAGCAGCACTGGCCGGGCGGGAACCCCCGACGACCCCTTTGTCGTGACGGTCGGCAGTTCGCTGACGCTCTCGGCCACCATCGACGTGGCGAACCAGATGAGTGCCACCTTTCCACTGAGCTATACCTGGGTGTCCTCTGCGGCGAGCACGGACCCAGAGGAGGGGCGGTTCTTCACCCTGGAAGCCTTCCGCGGCCCCAAGGTCCAGACCTATGAGTTCGAGGAGACGGGAACCCATACGATTACCTTCTCAATGGGGAACTTTGCCGAACCCGGCACGCTCAACGATGAATACGTGGTGCTCGTCGTGCCCGAAGAACCCCCCACAGACGTGCCGGTCACGGGTGTCTCCATCAGCGGCCCCACCCGCGGCCCGGTGGGAGCCTCGCTGGTGTTCACCGCTACCGTCGAGCCATCCAACGCCACGCTTCCCGTGACCTACGAATGGGAACCGGAGCCACGGAGCGGCCAGGGAGAGGCCCACGCAACCTACCAGTTCGACGCGACCGGGGCGTACACCGTCACCGTGTCGGCGTGGAATGTCTCACTCAGCGAGGCGGTCGCCAGCGAACACCCCCTCACGATTGAGGCCGAAGGAGCGGGTTGGTCAATGTACCTCCCCATCATCATGCGGTAGGGGTGCTATACCCCGAGACCGGTCGCGCCCAATGCTGGTGGCTCACACTCCTGCCCCCTCCCCCTCCAATCACCGATGGGAGAGGGGGC
>DAOTUF010000426.1:0-5379 GCA_034437495.1 Chloroflexaceae bacterium
GGCCTCAAGGTCGGCAACCGTTGCCCACACCACAGCCTCCCCCGCCGAGCCGCGGATGCACAGCACCGGTGTCTCCTGCCCGTCCCCTCCAGAGGCGGGAGCAGGGGCACGGACCGTGCCAATGCAGGCATGGGGAACCTCGGAGAAGAGCGCTTCGAATGCCTGGGCATGCTCCGGGCGCACCTCGACCACGAAGCGGCTCAGCGACTCGGAGAAGAGCCGTTCGCTATCGTGCAGGTCCGCCGGGGCCGGCACAGCGGTCAGGTCCACTTCGGCTCCCACCCGCCCGGCTATCGTCATCTCTGCCAGCGCCACCCCGACGCCGCCCTCCGAGCAGTCGTGGCACGCCTGCACCAGACCGCTCGTAATGGCGCGGTAGATGGCTCGCAGCCGCTCCAGTGCCGAGGGCACCGGCTGCGGGGGCAGGCCGGCGGCTCCGGTTCCTCCTCCCCCTTGAACCTGGACGTAGTGGGTGCCACCCGGTTCGCTCCGCGTCTCCCCGACGAGGTAGAGGTGATTTCCCGCCTGCTTCAGGTCCATCGTCACCGTTCGCTGCACATCGGGGACGATGCCCACGGCGGAGATGAGCAGCGTGCCGGGAATGGCGTGCTTGCGGCCATCCGACCCGGTATACTCGTTGTTCAGGCTGTCCTTGCCAGAGATGAAGGGCGTCCCATAGGCCAGCGCTGCATCGTAGCACCCCTGCACACAGCGCACCAGGCTCCCCAGGCGGTCGGGCAGCTTCGGGTTGCCCCAACAGAAGTTGTCCAGGATGGCCACCTGGTCCGGGTCTGCGCCGACCGCGACGATATTGCGCATGGCCTCATCAATGGCGGCCCAGGCCATCGTATAGGGGTCGGACTCGCCGTAGGCCGGGCAGATACCCACCGAGAGCGCAACCCCCCGTATCGCCGTTTCATCTTCCGTCCCTCTCGTCCCCGCTGCTGCCTGTTTCCCCTGCCCGGCCCCCTCAAGCGGAACCAGCACGGTCGCGTCGCCCGGGCCGTGGTTGGCAACCCCCACCAGCGGCTTGACCGCCGTGCTGCCCTGGACCTCGTGGTCGTAGCGGCGGATGACCGGCTCCTTGCTGCGGATGTTCGGGTGCGCCAGCAGCGCCAGCAGTGTTGTGGTCAGGTTCCTGTCCCCGCTCCCGTCCACTGGCTCTGGTTGCTGCGGCCCAGTCCCCGGCTCCGGGCCTTCGTCCCTGGTTGCTGGAAGCACGGCCTGCAAACACCGCTGCGGCAACCCGTGGTGCAGAAAATCCATAGAGAGGTCGCCCACCGGACGGTGTTCGTAGAAGAGGCGCAGGCGACCGCTGGCCTCGAAGTGTCCAATCGAGACCGCTTCAATGTCCTGCCCGTCGCAGATGGCTTTGAGCCGCGCCCAGTGCTCCGGCGGTACTGCCAGCACCATGCGCTCCTGCGCCTCGCTGAGCCAGATTTCCCACGGACGCAGGCCGGCATACTTGAGCGCAACCCGTTCCAACTGCACGTGCGCCCCGAGGTGCTGCCCCATCTCGCCCACTGCCGAGGCCAAACCGCCCGCGCCGCAGTCGGTGATGGCGTGGTAGAGGTGCTCGTCGCGGGCACGGATGACGGCTTCCTGCACCTGCTTTTCGTGGATGGGGTGCCCAATCTGCACGGCGCTGCCGGCTATCTCGCCGGTCGTCTGGTCCATCTCCATGCTAGAGAAGGTGGCACCGCGCAGTCCATCGCGCCCTGTGCGCCCCCCCACCACGACGATATGGTCGCCCGGCTGCGGCTCTGTCGGGTGGCTGCCCCGCGGGAGCAACCCCAGACACCCGCAAAAGACCAGCGGGTTGGCGGTGTAGCCCTGGTGATAGACGATGGCTCCGTTGACCGTGGGGATACCCATCTTGTTGCCGTAGTCTTCGATGCCGCGGATAACCCCCTCGGCAATGCGGCGCGGGGGCAGCACCCCACCGGGTACCTGGTCTTCGGGCAGGTCGGGCGGCCCGAAGCAGAGCACGTCTGTGTTGGCAATGGGCCGGGCGCTGACGCCAAGAATGTCGCGCACCACACCCCCTACCCCCGTGTTCGCCCCGCCAAATGGCTCCAGCGCCGAGGGATGGTTGTGGGTTTCCACCTTGAACGCCAGGTCCCAGTGGTCGTTGAAGGCGATGACCCCCGCGTTGTCTACGAAGGCTGACCGGACCCATGGCTTGTTGATTTGCTCGGTGGCCCGGCGAATGAAGGTCCGCAGCAAGCCGTCAATCTCCTCAATTTCTTCACGCTCCCCCTGTTTCCCACGCTCCCCGTTCCCCCGTACCTGAACCAGCGCCCTGAAGGTTTTGTGATAGCAGTGTTCGCTCCAGGTCTGCGCCAGCGTCTCCAGTTCGGCGTCCGTCGGGTCGCGCTCCTCCTGCTGGTAGTGGGCGCGGATAGCCTGCATCTCGCTCAGGTCCAGCGCCAGCCGTCGGTCTGTGCTGATGGCCTGGAGCGCCGGGTCGTCGGCTGAGCGCAGGGGGATCGACTCAACGGTGGGGTCGGCCTGCTGGAAGGGCACAAAGGGCGGTGCAATGGGGTGGTCGATGGCAACCTGCTGCACGACCGGGTTGGAGAACACCCGCACCGCCAACCGGTGTGCCTCGCGCCCGGACACGCTCCCATAGAGCAGGTAGCGCTGCCCGGTGGCGGCCTGCTCCAGCGCGGTGATGCCCAGGGTGTGCGCAGCCCGCACCAGGTTTTCGGCAGCCGGGTCGGTCACGCCGGGGAGGAAGGTGACATCAACCGTGTGTGAGGGGACCTGGGCGTAGCCGCTCGTCGGGAGGGGGTAGCCGGCAAGGTCCGGCTGCTGGTCGGTCGCTGCTTCCGCTGGCGGGACTTCGACCACGACCGCGTTCTCCACCACGGTGTCAGCCAGCAGTTCTTCCGCGATTCGTTCGGCCTCCTGGCGCGACAGGTTCCCCTGAAGGAAGAAGAGCCGCACCACGCGGCAGGCGGTGATGCCCGGAACGCCGGCCTGGTGCGCTGCCTCAACCAGCGCATAATCTGCCCTATCGAACGAGCAGCAGTCCTGTACTTCAATACGGAACATAGGAAACTATTTCCTCATCTCCATCTACAAGTCTACAGTCTACAGTCTATAGTCTACAAAAACTTCTGAAAACGGTTTTCGGTCCCTTCCAGCACGCGCCGGATATTCCCGCGGTGCAGGTAGACAATGGATCCTACCGCAGCAAAGATAAAGCCGGCATAGACCGGGTGCAGCTTCTTTTGCCGCAGCCGCACCACGGTGGTGGCTGCCACCGCCGCCGCCGCGGTCAGCGAACTGAGCGACGACACCCGGGTGGCTGCGAGCATCCCCCCCCACACCGGCCCCCCCACCAGGATGGCCTGGGGGAAGATGACCAGCAGCACCCCCGCGGAGGTTGCCACGGCTTTGCCACCCTTGAAGCCCATAAACAGGGGGAAGGTGTGCCCGACCATGGCTCCTGAGCCGACCAGGACGACCGCGACCGGCGGAAGGTGGTGCTTCCGAACGGCGAGGTAGGGCAGGGCCGCGCCCTTGAGCACATCGAACGTCATAGCAACGAGAAACGGCCCGAACCCGCACGAGCGCCAGACATTGGCGCTGCCGATGTTGCCGCTCCCCACCTTGCGCAGGTCCACGCCGCGGGCGCGGGCAACGAGGTAGCTGAACGGGACAGAACCGAGCAGGTAGGAGAGTCCCGTGAGGGCCAGCGTCCCTGGAATTTTCTTGATTTGCTCCACTTCGGTGTATCCCCTCGATAGGTGTTTCAACGGTTTCAGGAATGGCGACTACTCCCAACCCTAAAGAAAGGGAAGGGCTTCTCGGGTCGAAACCCAGGCTGTGTAGCCCCACAGCCAGATTGAAAGCAATGATACCATACTTTGGAACAAGTATGCAAAGCCATCTCAAGCGGCTGGCTGGTAAGCTCTACGGGCTATCTTTGGAAAATCCCGATAAGCCATGCCCTCGTATCCTCATGCGACCAGCGACCAGCACCAAATATTCCTGCTCGGCTCTCCCTCAGCTAAACTTGATCACCAGCCGCGCCGCCTCTGCGGTGCTGCGGTCGTAGGCGGCCACCCCGCGCCGGCGGGGGCGGAGCATCTGTGCCTGCCCGGGCACCCCGATAGCCCCCCCTTTCCCGCCATTCTTGACCAGGAAGGCCATGGCGTTGCCCGGCGACCAGTCGGGCCGGTTGACGAGTTCCTGGACGATGACCTGAAGGTCCGGGGTGCGGCGTATCTCCCCATTGCGCCACTCGTCGGTCACGGTCCAGGGCACGCTGGCCGTAGTCAGGGGGCGCGTGTCTGGCTGGTGCGTGACAAAGCTCTTGGGGTTGCCCGACGCTTCGCCATAGATGGTCAGAGAAAGCTCGTCGCTGACCGGGCCGTCTACGGTGTATTCGAGGTAGGCCCGGGTGATGGTGGCCCCTTCGGGGATGGGAACGTTGGTGAAACGGAAGCCGCTGGTGATATCGCTGCGGTCATCCGCCATCCCAAAATAGACCACCAGGTCGTGTGGGGAGTAGTTCCCGCTTCGGAAGGGGTGAAGCCCGGCGTCATCGGCTCCATCGCCAATCTGGAAGGCCACGGTCTGGGGGAGGCGGGGCAGCGACGAGGCGTCGTCCAGCAGTCCCATCTGACGGGCCTTCTGGACCCAGGAGGGGTATTCGCTCATCAGCAGGTCAAACAACTCCTTGTCGCTGATGGACTGGAGGTCTTCGGTGCTGAAGAAGTTGGCATTATCGACATAGCGTCCCTCCATCGTGTCCAGTTCTTCCAGGAAGCGGAAATCGCTTGCCGATACCATCCGTTCGATGAAGCCGCGGAGACCTCGGGTGCGCACATCCTTTTTCGACTTGCCGAGGGCAAGAAACTGCCAGAAGATGGGTTCGTAGGACGACTGCTGAAGCTGGTGGCGGGTGAACCGCTCGTCAATGGTGGCTCCGTCGGTGAGGAACATGGCATAGACGGGCAGGCGGGCGGAGATGGGTTCTTGCCGCTCGGTGCCCTGGGGCAGCGGGAAGTAGAAGGAGCGCACCGCCTCCATGACCTTGCCGTAGTTTGCCCCGCCCTCCAGGTCGTAGTGGTGGAAGATACGGGTGGTATAGCCCTCGAACGTGTCGAGCGAAAGCTCGTTGCCGACGTGGGCATCCTTGGTGAAGAGAAACATATCCACCACGCCGTCGTCATCGAAGCGGCACGCCAGCGCTAGCAACCGCTCCACAAAGCGCTGAATCTTGCCCGAAGTATAGAGCGGCTGCATGGATGAGGAGATATTGAGGCAGAGCGCCACCCGCGCCCGGTGCCCGGTCAGGCCGACACTTTGCAGCGAGAGGTCTGCGGTCATCGCCAACGCCAGAATACCCGGAGCCAGGTGGGAGAG
>DAOTUF010000427.1:0-5663 GCA_034437495.1 Chloroflexaceae bacterium
CAGGATACGCCGGGCGACCGTCCCCCCCCCGAGCAGCGGATTAAAATAGGCCAGGTAGTAGGGATGGTACCAGACCAGCGTGATGGCGAGCAGCAGCACGACCACCGGGGGAAGCAAAAGGGGAGGGGGCATGGTCCGCGGCAGGACGAAGGCGGAGGAGGGGAACCAGTCCCGAACCCGCCGGCCCACCCGGGCGACGGGGCCGGCGAGCGCAACCAGCCCCGCGGCGGCCAGGATTTCGAGCGAGGGCCAGATGGGCAGCAGGTAGCGGTCGAACTTTTTGGGCAGGATGCTCATAGCAATGCCAAACAGCAGCACAAACCCGCCCAGAGCCAGCAGCGCCCCGCGTTCTTCGCGGCTCCGACGCAGCGCTAGCGGCAGCAGCACCAGTCCGATGAGAGTCATGGGGGTGCTGCGCCAGAGCACCACCGCCGGGTAAAAGAGCCAGCCCGGGTCTGCCACCGGCTGCCCCAGGAAGAAGTTGCCCGACTCGTGCGGCTGACCGCCATTGGCGACAATCTCGTTGATAACGCTGGCCACCGCATCGTGGGGAGCGACCCACATGGCCGGCCACCCGGCCCAGACCACCACTCCCCCGCCTATCAGCCAGGCAGCAGAGCGAGCGGCAGCCCACCACCCCCGCTGCCAGAGACGACCGGAGCCAGCGGGCGAGCTGTGCAGCAGGAGCAGCAAGCCAGCCGCAGGGAGCAGCACCAGCGAGGGGGCTTTGGTGAGGAACGCCAGCCCCCCACACAGCCCGGAGCCGCTCACGATGAGCCAGGAATGTGCGGGTGCGCGGTGGGCCGCGGGCAGCCGCAGGAGCAGCAGCAGCAGGATGCTCAGGGTCATGAACGAGGTGAGCAGACCGTCCAGGTGCAGCAGGCGGCTGTGGCCGACCAGGAAAGGGGAACCTGCCCAGAGCACTCCCGCCACGAACGCGGTCTCGGGCCGCAGCAGGCGGCGCAGCACCAGGTAGCCCCCCGCCACAGTGAGGCTGTTGACCACCGCCAGCGGCAGGCGCATCAGGGCGAGGTAGGCCACGCTCCCGCGCCCCCACTCCGGGCCTTCCAACCCGACCCGGTGGGCAAACCAGCGCCCCAGGGAGCCAAGCCACAGCGTGGTGACACCGGGGTGGCCGGTCAGGTTGGTGCCGGCCCACTGCTCGTTGCGCAGCGCATCGGAGAAGTGCATCATGCGCCAGACCCAGTGGAAACTTTCGTCCACGGTGAAGAAGTCGTCCAGACCCAGGCAGCGGGAGAGCATAGCAAGCAGTCCGAGCAGCAGGGCCAGGAACCAGGCTGGACGGGTTGTCGTCCAGGTGGGCCACGCCGCCCACACCGGTGGGGCCGGGGGGAGGGTGGTTTTGGCGACCGTGGCGGGTTGGGGGGAGGGGACTGTGTCTGATGACATCAGGTGCTCAGGGTGCAGAAAGGGTTGCAAAGAATCTGAAAATTCCCCTCCGGGGGGGATACCGCTTTTGCCTGAAATGAGTTACATTTGGGTTACAACACCATCGTTCAGAAGATGTTTTCATGACGGGAGGAGGATTATGGGTATCAAGATTGCCAGAATAGTGCTCATCGTTGCCGCCGTCATTGCCTCTGGTATCTTTTCACTTGCTGCAATGGACCTCGCATTACGCCGCTGGATCTACCGCTAATAACTGGTCTCGGGGGGATGGTCCTGGATGTGAGTATCCCCCGTTTTTTCTCGTTTCCCTTGCCTGTAGCCTACAGCCGCCACTTCCGACAGACCACCGTGGTGCCAACCCCGGGGGTTGACTGGATGTCGAACTCGTCCATCAGCCGCCGGGCACCCGGCAGCCCCATGCCCATCCCGCGGGAGGTGGAGTAGCCATCCTGCACACCTGGTCAATGTTGGCAATACCCTGTCCCTGGTCCTGAAATTCTATCTCAATGCCCTTGCGCCCATTGCGCTCTACAGCCCGCGCTGTGACCTGGCCAGAGTCGGCGTAGAGGAAGATATTCCGCGCCAGTTCGCTGACCGCGGTCGCAATGCGAGCCTGATCCACTGCGCCAAACCCCTGACTTTTGGCAATGTCACGCGCCTTCGAGCGAGCCGTGACAATATCCAGGTCATTCCGGATGGGCGTCACCTCGGCCTGTAGGGACATTCCCTCCCTCTCTTTCCTCTCTGCTGGTGCTTCCTGTTGCCCCAGTATCGTGTTCGATGCTGCGTCAATCGTGACTCGGAGGTGCTACGTACGGCTTACTTACACCATTTGCGGCAGGTGACGGTCGTCCCGACCCCGACAACTGAGTGGATGGCAAAATCGTCCATGAGCCTCTTTGCTCCTGGCAGTCCCATCCCTTTCCCGCCTGATGTGCTGTATTCATCCTGGAGCGCAAGCTCCACATCCTGGATACCCGGCCCCTGGTCTTCGCACACAATCTCAATCCCTCTTTTTCCCTGTGCTTCAACCCCCCGAATGAAAATCTGCCCCGCTCCAGCATAGAGGAAGATATTCCGCGCCAGTTCGCTGACCGCTGTGGCAATGCGGGCCTGGTCGATGGGCACAAACCCCAGGTTTTTGGCAACTTCACGCACCAGGGAGCGGGCTGTGACCACATCCAGGTCGCTTTGAATGGCGGTTACTTTCTCCTGCGGCAGCATCCCTGGCCTTCCTCCCTTCCAGGTGTTTCAAGAGGCACCGGCTCCAATTGTCTGCTCATCCTGGAGGGTCCCCTCCAAAAACAGCATACCCATTTGAAAAAACGAACCAATGACGGCCTGTCGTAGACTGAATGCCGGCTACCGTTAGTATAACACTGTCGTAGCTTGCTTTCAACGAGCGCCACAGCACGCCTCACAGGTATCACCACTCCTGCACTATCAGGGAGATCAGCGCTCCCAGACAGAGATAGCTGCCGTAGGGCAGGTATTCTGGCACGTCGCGACGACCAGGCCCGTGTTTGAGCAGCAGCAGAATGGCCGCCACCACCCCTGCCATCAGCACCCCGTAGGTGAGGGCAGGCATCAGCCGCCCCCGCCCGAAGGCCGTGCCCAGGAAGATGCCCAGGTAGACATCGCCCATCCCGAAGGGGGCAGCCCGCGAGGGGAAGAGCACCTTTGCCAGGAGAAACAGCAGGATGAACGCAACCCCGGCCACCAGCGCCCCTTCGACGCTGTCGCGCAGGGGGAGCGCGGAGAGGGCATCCCCGGCCAACAGATTGAACAGCAGCGTGCCCCCCACCCCTCCCAGGATAACAAGTATGTAGATGGAACGGTGGGTCCAGTCTATCGCGCCGGTGATCACCAGCACCACGCAGACGAAGCTCAGGTAGAAGAAGAGCGGCGAGATACCATGATGGCGGTAGAGGAACGCCAGCGTGGTCGCTGTGAGCAGTTCGACCAGAGGGGCCATCCAGGGGAGTGGCTGACCATTCCGCGCCCGCCCCCGCTGGAGCACCCACCCCAGGATGGGGAGAACCTGCCAGAGGTCCAGGGGGTCGCCCGTGCGCGTGCAGTGGGGGGGCCAGCCAAGCAACCGCTGTTCACGCGGGAGGCGAATGATAACGATATTGAGGAGGGAGCCGAGAACCAGACCCGCCGCAAAGACTACGATTGTCAGAAATACCTCCATGCCCGCTTCCTTAACTCTAAACTCTATTCTATGACTGCGACATTCCCATGGCCGTCCGCATCACGTCTATGGGGGCTTCGTGCCCGGTCCAGCGGGCAAACCCCAACGCTCCCTGGTGCAGCAGCATTCCCAGACCATCCAGGGTGCGGGCCCCCTGCGCCTCCACCTCCTGGAGCAGGCGCGTCCGCCGATAGATCATATCGTAGACGAGCGTACCGGGAGTGACGGGTATGCCCGGCAGGGGGGTTTCTTCCTCCTTCCACCCCACCGAGGTGGCATTGATGAGCAGGGTGCAGGCGGCAACTGCATCAACAAAGGCGGGGTCTTCCTGGTCGAGGGGAAGCGCCACCACCTCAGATGCTTCGGGTACTTCGGGTGCTTCGAGCGGTTGCCCGGAGCCGGAAGCCGCAGGGCGCAGGTCGTCCACCAGGCTCCGCGCCCGTGCCGGGGTGCGGTTGGCAATGACCAGGTGCGAAACACCCGCATTGACCAGCGCAAACGCGGCGGCCCGGGCAGCCCCGCTGGCCCCGAGCAGCACCACGCACTGCCCGGCGGGAGCGAAGCCGGCTCCTTCGGCCAGTGCTGCCAGCAGGCCCGGCGCGTCGGTGTTGGCCCCGACCAGCGTCCCCCCTTCGCCCCGATAGATGGTGTTGACCGCGCCTATCTGACGGGCTTCTGGTTCCAGAGCGTCGAGCAAGGGAACGACCGCTTCTTTGTGGGGGAGCGTGACGTTTGCCCCGAGCACCGCGGAGGTGCGCATCGTGGCAATACGGTCGGGCAGTTCTGCGGCAGGGGTGGGCCACGCTTCGTAGCGGGCGGCAATCCCCAGGTGCTCCAGGGCCGCATTGTGCATCTGGGGGGAGCGGCTGTGCGACACAGGGTCCCCTATCAGACCAATGGTTTTCAGAACGTTCGTGGGATAGTTCATGGTTACTCGCTGCATGCTCGATATTCGGCCTCAAATTGCTGAAAATCAACGTAGTTGGTCGCAAAATTGTGCGACCCATCGAAGTCGCAGCTTGCGACAAAATAGAGGTAGTTGGCGCTTTCGTCTGGCTGCGCTGCGGCCAGGAGCGCGTCGAAGCCGGGGTTGCAGATGGGGCCGGGGGGCAGCCCGGCGTATTCGCGGGTGTTGTAGGGGCTGTTCACCCTGAGATCGGTGAAGGTCAGATCCTTGCGCCACCAGGTCCGTTCTATCTGGCTGTACCCGAGCGCATACTGCACCGTGGCATCGGCCTGGAGCTTGCCCCCCCCGGTCTCGTCCAGGTTTTCTGGCTTCATGCGGTTCCAGAACACCGCAGCAATGCGGGGCATTTCGCGTTCAAGGGCGGCCTCGCGCTGGACGATAGAGGCCATCGTCACTATCTGGTGGACGCTGACATCGGGAACGCGCACCTCGCGGTCAATCTCGCGATATTTCTGGTCAAACCGTCCAAGCATCATCTCGATGACATCGGTGACGGTGGCGGTTGTGGCGATACGGTAGGTGTCGGGGAAGAGGTAGCCTTCGAGGGAGGCGTCGGTCGGCAGGCTGTTGAGGAAGAACGAACGGTCTTTGAACATGGCTCCGTTGCGGGCAGCGCTCAAAAAGGCCTCTTCCTGGAAGACCTCCCCCTCTTCCATAATTGCTGCGATCTCCTCCAGCCGAAGCCCTTCGGGGATGGTTACTTGAATCTCTTCGGAGCGGCTGTGCTGCAAGGCTTGCAGCATTTCGCTCATGGTCATGGTGGGACGGAGCGTATAGCGCCCGGCCTGCAATGTGCCATCCAGCCCCCGGAGGCGAACCAGCAGCGTAAACAGGACTGGCTGGCGTATCAACCCCTGCGCCCGGAGTTTGGTGGCAATCTGGGCGGTCGTATCACCAGCCTCGATTTCGATTTCGACGGGTTGGTCCACGTTGCTCGCGGTAGCCTGGATTTCCTGCAAGAGCAGGTAGCCAGAACAGGTGACGGCCAGCGCCAGCAGCGTCACGCCAAGCATCACGGCCCGCACGTTTCGCATGAACATAGGAATCTCTTGTCTCCAACAGGTATCGTTAGGATCGTTAGGATCGTTATTT
>DAOTUF010000428.1:0-5581 GCA_034437495.1 Chloroflexaceae bacterium
CCCAGACCGACGCCCGCCGCGCCGCGCTTGAGCAGATGGCGCGGCAGATGGAACGCCTTTCCGGTCGGCAGCCGGCGCAGGATTCTGACCTGGACCGGGCAGCGCAGGACCTTGAGGAGCTTGCTCGCCGCCTGGAAGCGATGACCGAAGAGGAGCGCCAGCAGCTTGCCGAAGAGCTTGAGCAGCAGGCCACTCGGATGGCTCCCACCAACCCGGAACTCTCCCAGAACCTCTCCGATGCTTCGCAGGCGTTGCGCAATGGTGAGAGGGAACAGGCTTCGCAAGAATTGCAGCAGGCGTCCCAGAATGTTCGAGACGCACAGCGGGACATGGCCGACCAGGAACGGGTTCAGCAGACACTTTCAGAAATCCAGGAGAGCCGCCAGCGGGTGGCCCGCGCCGGGCAGGACCAGGACCAGCAGCAAGGCCAGCAGCAGGGTCAGCAGCAGGGTCAGCAAGGCCAGCAGGGTCAGCAGGGCCAGCAGGGGGGAGGAACGGACGCGCCCAATTTGGGAGAGGGACAGAGTAGTGCCGATCCGGATGTTGACCCGAACCGCCCCGGCGGGGGACGCGGCGACGACCTTCGAGAGCGGGATATGGTCTATCAGCCTTTTGAGCCATTGGGAGAGCCAGGCGACCCGGAGTTTGTGCCAGGGCAGCCCGGCGAGGGTGGGCAGGAACAAACCCGCCTGGAACAGAGCACCCTGCCAGGTGCAACCAACCCCTCACTGGTTCCCTACGAACAGGTCTACCCCGAATATTCCCGTTCGGCCAGCGAAGCCCTGGACCGCGGCTACATCCCGCCTCATCTCAAGGACTACGTTCGGGACTACTTTTCTCGCCTGGAGCCGGGCAGGTCGAATGAATAGGCAGTACCATAGTGTAACGAGAGGAGCGGAACCATGCACCAGGCAAACCCGTCCGCCATTGACCACAACCTGGATATCGTCTACCCGGAAAGCGATGGGCAACCCATGGCCGAAAACACCGTCCAGTTCCAGTGGATTGTCACCATCAAGACCAACCTGGACGCCATCTTTCGCGACCAGCCGGAGGTATTTGTGGCCGGGGACCTCTTCTGGTACCCGGTGCAGGGGCGGCCCGACCTGCGCCGCGCCCCCGATGTGATGGTCGTCTTCGGACGGCACAAAGGACACCGCGGCTCGTATCGGCAGTGGGAGGAGGGGGGGATTGCCCCGCAGGTCGTTTTCGAAGTGCGGTCGCCGGGGAATGACGACCGGGAAATGCAAGAGAAATTTGATTTCTACGACACCTACGGAGCCGAGGAATACTACCTGTATGACCCGGAGGACAACAGTTTGAGCGGGTGGTGGCGCATTGGTGGCCACCTGCACGAGATTTTGTCGATGCAGCGGTGGCGGAGTCCCCGCCTGAACATCCAGTTTGTGCTGTCCCCGAACGACCTGCACCTCTACCGCCCGAATGGGCAGCGGTTTCTGACCTTTGACGAGGTGGAGCAGCAGGCAGAGCAGGCGGCGTGGCGAGCGAGACTGGCCGAACAACGAGCCTGGCAAGAGCGCCTGGAGCGCCAGCAGGCCGAACAGCAGGCCCGCCTTGCCGAGCAGCAGACGCAACAAGAGCGCCTGGAGCGCCAGCAGGCCGAACAGCAAGCCCGCCTCGCCGAGCAGCGAGCCGAAAAACTGGCCGCGCACCTGCGGGCGTTGGGCATCGACCCGGATACGATGAATTGAAATGTACTGAACTGAACAATCACCAGAGAACCAGGAGTTACCCTCATGATGAATACCAGACCAGACCAGGACTTCCCACCCCCATCCCAACCGTCTCGCCCCCCATCTCCCTCCATCCCGTCCGCCGGTCGCCAGTCCATGTCCCCCGAAGAATTTCGCCAGCGGGCCTTGAGCATTGAAACCGAGGTCGGGCGGGTCATTGTCGGTCAGCGAGAACTCATTCGCCAGACAGTCGTGACCCTGCTGGCAGGGGGCAACGCGCTGCTCGAAGGCGTGCCGGGCCTGGCCAAGACTACCCTGGTGCGGACGCTGGCCGAAGTCATCGACTGCCAATTTAGCCGCATCCAGTTCACCCCCGACCTGATGCCTGCGGACATCATCGGCACCACGCTCATCAGCGAAGACGAGCACGGGCACAAAGTCTTTCGGTTCGAACCAGGGCCGGTGTTCGCCAACCTGGTGCTGGCAGACGAGATAAACCGCGCCACGCCCAAGACCCAGAGCGCTCTGCTCGAAGCCATGCAGGAAGGCACCGTCTCCGTGTCGAAGACCATCCACCGGCTGGCCTTGCCCTTCTTTGTGCTGGCAACCCAGAACCCGTTGGAGATGGAGGGGACCTACCCCCTCCCCGAAGCGCAGCTTGACCGGTTTCTCTTCAAGATCAACGTGACCTTCCCGAGCACCGAAGAACTGGTCGAAATCGCCGAACGGACAACAGGCGCACGGGTGCCCCGCCTGCGCAAGGTGGCCAGCGGAGGAGTGATCACCGAGATGCAGGACCTCGCCCGCACCGTGCCCATTGCCAGCCACGTTCTGCAATACGCGGCCCGTCTGGTGACAGCAACCCATCCGGAAAAGAAAGAGGCTCCCCACCTGACCAGGCAGTATATTCGCTACGGGGCCTCCCCCCGTGGGATGCAGGCGCTCATTCTGGCAGGAAAGATCCTCGCGCTGCTGAACGGTCGCCTCAATGTGGCCTTTGTGGATATCAAAGAGGCTGCGCTTCCCGCGCTGCGCCACCGCTGTATCCTCAACTTTGAAGCCCAGGCCGAAGGCATCAACCCGGACGACATCCTTCGCGGCATTCTTGAGACCGTACGGGAGCAGTAAAAACAGGTTCGCGGGGTCGAGGTTCCCGCAGCCGTTTGACGGAGCCTTTTTTTGCTGGTATGATCTTCGGTCAGATTTGCATGGTTAAAGAGGGGTTCTTGCCCCATCAACAGTATGAGGATTGCCCCGTATGCCCGATTCGAGCACGATTGAAGAACGCAAGCTCGATCACATTCGCATTGTATTGAGAGAAGACGTGGCAGCGAAAGGGATCGAGACGGGTTTTGCGGCCTATCGCCTCCCCCACACCGCCCTGCCTGACCTGAATCTCTCAGAAGTCCAGACCCGGGTTTCCTTCCTGGGAAAGGCTATCCAGGCACCTTTGCTCATCAGTTCCATGACGGGAGGGGCCCAGGCCACCGAGTCCATCAACCTGGTGCTGGCCGAAGCCGCCGAGCACCTCGGGTTGGCGATGGGGGTGGGGTCGCAGCGAGCCGCCATCGTTGACCATCGTCTGGCCTCGACCTACCAGGTCCGCCGGGTTGCCCCCACTATCCCCCTGCTGGCCAACCTGGGAGCAGTACAACTCAATTATGGGTTTGGGGTTGAGCACTGCCACCGCGCTGTGGATATGATCGGAGCCGACGCCCTGATCTTACACCTCAATCCCCTGCAAGAGGCCATGCAGCCGGGCGGGGATGGGAACTTTCGGGGGTTGCTCCCACGTATCGAACAGATTTGCCGAGAACTCCCGGTACCAGTGGTGGTGAAAGAGGTGGGCAACGGAATTGGCGCAGCCGATGCCCGCAAGCTCTCCAACGCCGGGGTACGCATCATCGACGTGGCGGGAGCCGGGGGAACCAGTTGGAGCGAGGTCGAGCGGTTTCGGCAGGTCTCCGAACGAGGCGTGCGCGTGGCTCAGGCTTTCGCCGGGTGGGGGTTGCCCACCACCGAAGCCATTCGCCAGGTCCGCGCTGCCCTCCCCGATATCACACTCATCGGGAGCGGGGGGGTGCGCAGCGGCGTCGATGTGGCCAAGGCCCTGGCGCTTGGAGCCGACCTGACCGGTGTGGCCCGCTCGGTGCTGGCAGCCGCCGTGGACGAAGGGGGGGTGGAGGTGGTTGTCCGAGAGTTGCAAGCGTTTTGTGATGAACTGCGCATCGCCATGTTCTGCGCCAACTGTGCCCACATCCGAGCCTTGCAATCACTCAGTCTCACGGAGATAACTCCGAACAAACTCGACGAGCACGAACAACCGGCGAGGGATGGTCGGGAGCCAGCGGGCGGGTAGGCAGCGTCCCCCTGCTCCTGCTCGCCCCGGCCCTGACCAGATGCCTCACCTATGCACATAACCAACCTCAGCATCCGAAACTTCCGCAACTTCCACCGGCTCGATCTGGTGCTCGACCCCGGAACGACCCTCCTGTATGGCTCGAACGCCTCCGGGAAAACGAGCCTGCTGGAGGCGCTTTTCTACCTCGCCACCACCCGCTCCCTCCGGGCCGGGTATGACCGGGAACTGGTCCGGTGGGGCACGGAGGGCGAAGCCGGCGCTGCTCCCTTTGCCCATCTCAAAGCCGAAGTGCAGCGCACGACCGATACGCTCTTGCTCGAAGTGATTGTGCAGTTCAAGCCCCCCACCCCGGATGAAGCCGTTCCCGCTCCATCCCCCTCTTCCCCCTCCCTCCCTTCCCCGATGGGAACCCGCAAGCTGGTCCGTATCAACCAGAAGCCCGTTCGCTCGCTCGACCTGATCGGGCAGCTGCGGGTGGTGCTGTTTACCCCCTCGGATTTGATGCTCGTTGAGGGAGCACCGGCGGGCCGCCGACGGTATCTCGATATGACGCTCTCGCAGATAAACCCGCGCTATGTCCGCACCCTGTCGCTCTATACCCGGCTTGTCCAGCAGCGCAACAGCTTGCTGCGGTCCTGGCGCGACCAGCGCCGACCCTTCCGGGCGGTAGACAACGAACTGGAATACTGGGACCACGAGATTGCCGCCAGTGGGAGCTACCTTCTGGCTGAACGGCTCCGCGCCGTGGACGACCTGAACCGGCTGGTGGGGGCAATCTTCCAGGACATCGACCCGGGAACCCACCCCCTGGAAATCCAGTACCAAACCAGTTTCGAAGAGGCCGTCCGCCGCAGTCGGGAGCCAGCGACCACCGATGTCAGGGATGTCAGGGATGTCAGGGATGTTCAGGAGATGGCCCACCACATGGCGAACAACCTTCGGGCACTGCGGCGAGACGAGCTAAACCGTGGCCAGACCTTGATAGGCCCCCATCGGGACGACCTGCTCTTCACCGTCGAAGGCATCAACCTGGGCGTCTATGGGTCGCGGGGGCAGCAGCGCAGTGTTGCCCTGGCGCTGAAGCTTGGAGAAGCCGAACTGATGGATGTTCGGAGTGGCGACCGCCCGGTGCTGCTGCTGGATGATGTGCTCAGTGAGCTGGACCTCCAGCGCCGCGCCCACGTGCTCGAAGTCATCAACCGCTCGCATCAGCAAACCCTGCTGACCGCGACCGACCTGGGAAACTTCGACGCGGCTTTTCTCCAACAGGTGCGCTGTCTGCGGATTGATGGCGGTCAGGTCTATTGAGCGTTATAGCTCTGGAGCATCCGGAGGACATTGCGATGAAACGAAAAACCCACCACGCCCCCCGAAAAACCTTCGCCCTGGCTGCGGTGCTGCTCTTTGCCATCGCTGCGGTGGCGCTGCAAACCAGCGGGGTTCTGGCTCCCTACCACCCCTACCTGACCTGGTTGGCAGGATGGAATATCGTCACCTTCCTGTTCTATGGCTACGATAAGCACCA
>DAOTUF010000429.1:0-1978 GCA_034437495.1 Chloroflexaceae bacterium
GATATCTTCCATGGAGGCGCTGGTATCTTCAACGACATCATGCAGGAGCGCTGCGGCGACGGTTTTGTCGTCCATGTGGAGGTCCAGGAGGATGTTGGCGACTTCCAGGGGGTGGGAGATGTAGGGTTCTCCGCTCTGGCGGTGCTGGCCGGCGTGAGATTGTTCGGCAAAGGTATAGGCTCGGCATATCAGGGGACAGTCCAGGTCGGGAAGGTAGGTCCGCAGACGGAGCATGAGCTTTTCGACGGCAGAGGAGCAGGGGGGAGAACAGGTCAGGACGTCTTCCGCCGAAACCGCGACGGAAGGAGGGGCAGGGTCCAGGGCGAGCGCACGGGAGGAGGGATCCGTCCCGTTCTGTCTTACGAGCAAACCATTCTGAGATACGTCGGTTGACGGACCGGTCGAGATGGGGGGAGGAGTGTCACCGTTGACATCGAGTTGTGTGACTTCATACGCGCTGGTTGCTCCCATTGCAGGTGTCCTTCTGCCGATGGGCCTTCACTTTTTTGCTGTGTTCAAACCATGGTAGCAGAAAAGGGCAGCAAACGCAAACGGGGAAACGGGAAACCCGCGGCTGCGTCAGTTGCCCCCCTACCAGGCAAACACCAGCGCCAGGTCATTGACATTGGTCTGGGTGGGGCCGCTCCGTATCGTGTCGCCCATCGGCGCAAAGAAGCCCGTGGAATCATTCCGCGCCAGCGCCGCGTCCGGGTCGAGGCCAAGCCGACGGGCACGCTCCAGCGTCTCCCCAGTGACGACGGCTCCCGCTGCCCCGGACGGCCCATCATCCCCATCGGTTGCCAGCGTCACGAGAGCGACATCCGCCAACCCTGCCAGAGGGCGAACGGCAGCCAGAGCAACTTCCTGGTTGCGCCCGCCACGCCCATCGCCGCGCAGTGTCACGGTTGTCTCCCCCCCGACGATGAGGCACGCCGGGCGGGGAAGCACTGGCCCCCCGCTGCCCCCCGGAAGACCCGTAGTGGCAAGCTCGTGGGCCGCAGCTGCCAGCACATGCCCCACCACACGAGCTTCGCCCTGGAGCCGCGTGGTCAGGATAAGCGCGTGCAACCCCTCGGCATGGGCCGCGGCCAGAGCCGCCGCCGCCGCCTGCCGATTGCTCCCCACCAGCACATGCCGCACCCGCGCAAACACCGGGTCTCCCTCGCCCGGTGTCTCCTCGGCTTCACCGCGCATGCCCGCCCGGAGCCGCTCCACAATGGCTGGCGGGGTCTGGTCGAGCAACTGGTAGCGTTCAAGCACCTGAAAGGCATCGGCAAAGGTCGTGGGGTCGGGCACGGTCGGGCCAGAGGCTATCACATCCAGCGGGTCGCCCACTACGTCGGAAAGGATGAGGGAGACCACGGGAGCGGGGAATGCCAACCGCGCCAACCCTCCGCCCTTTCCCAGGTCCAGGTGCTTGCGCAGGCTGTTGATCTCTTCGATGCGGGCCCCGCACGCCAGCAGCAGCGTGGTCAACTGCTGGAGGTCGTCCAGGCCGATGCCCGGTGCAGGCATCGTGAGCAGCGCCGACCCTCCCCCCGACAGCACGACCAGCACGAGGTCTCGTTCGCTGGCCTGCTCAAGCAGCGTACCAATGCGCCGGGTTGCGGCAACCCCGCGTTCATCGGGCAGGGGGTGGTGGGCCGGGAGGAAGACCAGGGGCAGGCCCTCTGCCACGGTTCCTGCTTTTCCTTCCGCTGTCGCTGCTCCCCCTGCCCCCGTCTCCTGCCCCCCATCTTTGACCACGACCACACCGCTGGTGAGCACATCCCCGACCAGTTCACCAAGCGCCCGGGCCATGGGTGCGCCGGCCTTGCCCGCTCCGACGAGAAAAACCCGCTCATACTGGCGCAGGTCATAGCCCTGGTCGCCCACGCGCAGCACCGACCCCTCCCGCCGCACCTGCCGCCGCATGGCCGCTTCTGGCTCCACCGCCTGCACCGCTGCGGCCAGGATGCGGGTAACAGCCCCACCCCAC
>DAOTUF010000430.1:0-8611 GCA_034437495.1 Chloroflexaceae bacterium
GAGCAGGCGCGTGCTGCCCGCTGGCCTGCGGCGGACGTGGCGCAGGGGGCGATGGCTGCGGGTCTGGCGGCGATGGCTGCGGTGGTTGTGGCTCCGTCGGTGGGGGAATGGCCGGGGGCGGGGAGGATAGGGCGACAAGCGCAGCCAGCCCCTTGCGGGCCTGCGGGTTGTGCGGGTTGATGCGCAGGACGTATTCCAGGCAGGTGCGCTGCTGCGCGGGCGAATCGACCACGGCGGCCAGCCACAGCCACGCCTGTTCGCTGCGCGGGTCGGCGCGGACTGCCTGGGTGAGCAGGTGACGGGCACGGGCGCGGTCGCTGGCTCTGGCGGCGGCGATGCCCTGTTGCAGGAGTTGGCTGGTGTCCACCGGTCACCGGTCAATCGAACAAATCATCCACAGGCATGGTCCATCCGGGGACGGCAGGCTCGGCTTCTGCTACCTCCCCCCGCCGATAGCACGTCGGGGTTTCGGGGGCATCGGCCCGATACCCGCGCACCACCGCTTTCGCGAGCAGGTCTACATCCCAGACCACCAGCGTTCCGGCTGCAAAGTAGTCGGCTCGTTTGGCGGCTATCTCCCGTTCGGCAGCCGGGCCATAGTCCCACTCGTTGCGCACCTCCACCGCAAAGACCGGTGCTCCCTTTAAGAACTTCATCCCGGTGGGTTTGCCCGTGTAGAATGCGGCATCCGGGCTGAAGGATGTGCGGTGGGGAAGCGCAACCTGAAACCCGACATTGTCCGGTATGGCATATCCATTGCTCGTCGTGCGCTCATACTGGAGCAGGCTTGCGTAGATGATGCCCCCGGTCCGTCCCGGTAGAAACCCCGTCGGACTCATGACCACCAGTTCTCCATTGATGATTTCCGCTTTGCCCTTGACCCGCGAGAGGTCTTCGAGGGTGGCGTGAGTTGCCTGCGCATATTCGGTCATCCGCACCCCTCCCCTTCAGCGGTGCCCGGCCCAAAGGGTACTATCGCCGGCCCATCGGGGGAGGGGAAGACGCGCTTGCCCCACCCGCTGGCCTGCCATTCGGTATACACCTGCTGGTAAATGCTGATTGTCTCCCGCGCAATCCGCTGCCAGTTATAGAGGTCGCAGACTTCCTGCCGCGCTCTGGCCACACGCTGGCACGAGTCGTCGGCACAATGAATCGTCGTGAGAATCCCCTGGGCCAGGGATTCGGCGTCACCGGGCTTGACAAAGAGGCCCGTTCTATCCTTATGGACCACCTCCGTCAGGCCGCCCGTCTGGGCGACCACCACCGGGCTGCCAGCGGCAAAGGCTTCGAGCACCACAATACCAAATGGCTCATAGAGCGAAGGGAAGGTCGTCACATCGGCCACGTAGTAGAGGCCGTCGCGCTCCTCATCGGAGATAAACCCGGTGAAGATGACCCGTTTCTCCAGCCCCATCGCACGGGCCTGCGCTTTGAGCGTATCGAGGTAGGGGCCGGAGCCAGCGATGACCAGGCGGGCCCCGACATGCCGCAGCACCGTGGGCCAGGCATCGAGCAGCACGTGGAGACCCTTTTCATAGACAATGCGCCCGACGTAGAACACGATGTACTCATCGTCGCTGGCGTACTTGCGGCGGAAGGCCAACCGCTCTTCAGCACTGGCAAAGGGGTTGGGGCGAAGGTGGGTGCCGTTGCGCACCACGTCAATCTTGTCGAGCGGGGTGCGCAGGGTCTCGTGCAACTGGCGCGACATAAATTGGGAGCAGACAATGATGCGCCAGGCTTCGTAGGTTAGCTGCCATTCGACGCTGTCAATATGGAGCGCCTGCTCCCCGTGCAAAGCCCCCCGTCCCCGTCCCCGCTCCGTGGCGTGGATGGTGGCAATGAGGGGGATACGCCAGTATTGCTTGAGGCTGATAGCGGCTCTGGCGGTCAGCCAGTCGTGCGTGTGGATCAGGTCGAACCCGTCGACCTGGGAGTAGAGGTCTATGGCAGCCCGCTCAAGTTCCTGGTTGGTCTGCGTCACAAACGTGATAAAACTGGAGGCATCCACCGCGGAGACGGGCACCCGCACCACCCGCACTCCCCGGGTGGGCGCTTCGTCTGGTTCTCCGTCGCGCAGCCGCGGAGTAACGACGACGACTTCAACCCCCTCTGCCGCGAGAGCGGGGGTGATATCTGCAACGTGTGCCCCCATCCCTCCGATAATGTGCGGCGGGTATTCCCACGATAACATGAGCATGCGCATATGTGATATCTCCGTCTGGAGACACTCCTCACCTGCCTGATGAGAGCGCGATAAGCGCTAGGAGCACAACGTGGTGCCGCTCGTCACGACGCGCTCCCCCCCAAAGATGGCGTCCCGGGTTCGCGGACGAATCACGACGTTCCGCCCGACCCTGGTTCCAACGGGAACGTGGGCGCGAGTGCCGACGAGCGTCAGGCCGGTATTCAGCTTATCAGGAGCGTCAAGGTTGGGGGTATTGTCCTCGCTTTCTCCCAGGAGCACATTTTCACCAATCTGGACATGTTCATCAATAATGCAGCGGTCAACCACCGCCCCGGTCCCAATCCACGCATCGCTCAGGATAATCGAATCGCGGATCGTTGCGCCAGGCGACACGAACACCCCCGGCGAGAGCACCGAACGGGCCACATGCCCATACACGCGGCACCCATCGCTCACCAGGCTGTTTTCAACGCGGGCCGCCTCACCGATTTCCACCCCGGGACGCTGAGCGCTGGTGGTGTGGATGACCCATTCGGGGTCGTGGAGGTCGAGCGCCGGCGACTCCACCAGCAGGGCAACGTTGGCTTCATAATAGGCCTGGACCGTGCCCACGTCGGCCCAGTAGCCCTTGAAGGGGTAGGCATAGGTTTCGACCTGATCAATCAGGCGCGGCAGCAGTTCCCGCCCGAAATCGACGTCCCGGCCCTCGTTCAGAACTTTGACCAGCAAATCTTTGCGAAAGGCGTAGATACCCATCGAAGCCATCGGCACATCCCGGAAGCTCTGGCGCACCGGGTTGCGGGGCTTTTCGACAAAGCTCGTCACCCGGCTATCCTCATCTACGCCAATGATACCATACCGGTAGGTTTCATGGGGGCTGACATGGTGGATGGCGAGGGTGATATCCGCTTCCTTCTCGTGGTGCATCCGCAGCATCGGGCGGTAATCCATTTTGTAGATATGGTCGCCCGCCAGGATGAGCACGGTATCGGCAGGATGATCGGTGATGAAGTCCAGGTTGTAGCGCACAGCGTCGGCGGTGCCACGCTGCCACCCGCCCCCTTCGGGTGTGGGCGACGGGTGGAGCACCCGCATCCCCCCCTGGGTGCGGTCCAGGTCCCACGGTCGTCCGACCCCCAGGTGGGCGTGGAGTGAGCGGGGGCTGTACTGGGTGAGCACCGCGACGTTGTAAATATCAGAATTGACACAATTCGTCAGCGTAAAGTCAATGATACGGTACTTCCCGGCAAAGGGCAGCGCAGCTTCGGCTCGTTCAGCCGTCAGGATGCTCAGCGCCGGGGAAGCCCCGCCTGCCAGGATAAGAGCCAGTGTTCGTTGCTGCATATACCTCATCCTTATGTACGGTTATACGGTTTCACCATCTGGGATATTGCCCTCGGGGAACAATTCTTCCTCGCGGTCCGCATTGATGAGCACGTTGCGCCCGATGCGGATACCGGCTGGAATGCGAGCACTCTTGCCAACCACGGAAATACCCGTCGTCAGCTTATCGGGCTGGCTGCGGTTGGGGGTGCTGAACCCATCCCCGTGCCCCAGGTGAACCCCGGCTCCTACCACGGCGAGCTTATCCACAATGACCTTGTCGAGCACGGCCGCCGGGCCAATCCAGGTATCGTTCATGACGACACTATCGCGGACAACCGCCCCGGGCGAGATGTAGACCCCCGGCGAGAGCACCGAATGGTCGACCGTTCCGCGCACGATGCACCCGTTGCACACCAGCGAACGGCTGATGCGGGCCTGGGGGCCGATTTTGACGGGCGGCTGTTCCTCGCTGCGCGTCTGGATGAGCCAGTTTGTGTCATACAAATCAAGCTCACAGGTGGGGTCGAGCAGTTCCATACTGGTTTCCCAGTAGGCCTGTATCGTCCCGACATCGACCCAATAGCCACTGAAGCGGTAGGCATAGACCCGTTCATCGCTCTCCGAGATGAGCGACGGAATAACGTGCTTGCCGAAGTCAACCCGTGGTTTGTCCTCTGTACCTTCGCTCAGACAGCGCTGGAGCACATCGGCATTGAAGATATAGACGCCCATGTTTGCCAGGGTGCCCTTGTCGCGTTCTTTCGGCTTCTCCGAAAATTCGACCACCCGGTCATCCTCGTCGGTGGTCATAATGCCGAAGCGGTCGGTTTGTTCCAGCGGCACATCCATCACCGCGACGGTGACATCGGCCCGCCGGCGTCGGTGGGCTTCTATCATCGCGCTGTAATCCATCTTGTAGATATGGTCGCCCGAGAGGATGAGCACCAGGTCGGCGTGGTGTTCCCGGACAAACCCGAGATTCTGGTACACCGCATCCGCCGTGCCCGTATACCAGCTCTGGTCGTGGCGTCCCTGGTAGGGTTGGAGCAAGCGGGCCCCCCCGCGGGAGCGGTCCAGGTCCCAGGGCCGTCCGATACCGATGTGCCGATTGAGTGAATGGGGGCGATACTGCGTTAGCACCGCCACATGAAAAATACCCGAGTGGACGCAGTTGGAGAGCGTAAAGTCAATGATGCGAAACTTGCCTGCGAAGGGTACCGATGGCTTGGCCCGCTTTTCCGAGAGCACGCTCAACCGGGTTCCTTCACCTCCTGCCATAATCATTGCGACTGTGCGCATGCTGCCTTCCTCTTCCCCAGGCTACTGTTGTTGCCACAGACACTTGTCCTCCGTGCTCTGATTGTACCGCGAAACGGAGGAGAAAGCAAAGCCCGGCGCTCCCCCCCGTCTCTCTTTGCCAGGATGCCGAATCGTCGTATAATATCCGAAATAGCTACGTCATGCCGGTTCGTCATGACCAAGGAGATTACCCGATGAATGATGGTCTT
Organism: Chloroflexaceae bacterium; assembly: GCA_034437495.1. Taxonomy (GTDB): domain Bacteria; phylum Chloroflexota; class Chloroflexia; order Chloroflexales; family Chloroflexaceae; genus JAAUSY01. Next base: position 5,023 of record DAOTUF010000430.1, read on the forward strand.
CCACAGGGGGCAAACGACCTGAATCAATACCCCTCGCAGACCCCCTTTACTCCCCCGACCTGCCGACTGCACCCGCAAACCACCTGCCCGGCGTTTGTGGCGCTGCGGATGTTGTCGCGCCTTGAGGGTGCGCAGCCAGTGCTCGTGACGGATGCTGGCTGTTTCTATGGACTGAGCTTTATCAACCACTTTTATGGCGCTCGCAAGAGTATTCTGGCTCCTGCTGTGGGGACTGCCGAACTGTCGAGCGGCAAGTTGCAGGAAGCCGCACTCGCGGCGATTGAAGAGGCGGCCAGAGACCCGAACGTCAGCCTGATACCGGTGTTGTCGTTGTGCGTCTCCGAGACGGCTGGCCTGGTGGAGGAGTTGCTCCCACGCGAGGCGCATGGGAAACCAGTGGTGCTCATTCGGATGCCTTCGTATGCCGTTCACGCCCACCCGGATGCCAAGGATATTGTCACGGCTGCGCTGCTGCGCCGGTTTGCCGATACGGAGTCGCCCACCGAGGAAAAAACGCTGGTGCTGCTTGGCGAAGTCTTTGCGGCAGACCCCTTGATGATAGACGGGGTGCTGCGGAAGATGGGGGCGCGGGTGCTGGTCACGCTGCCCGGGCGACGGATTGACGAAGTGCGTCTGGCCGGGCGGGGGGCTGCGGTGGCGGCGCTGCACCCCTTCTACCGCGAGAGCCTGACCGTCCTGCGCGAGCGCGGGGTGGCCGTGGTGGGCGGGGCCCCGAGCGGGGCCGAGGGGACATCCGCGTGGCTGCACGCCGTCGGGATGGCCCTGGACCTGGATGAACAGCGGGTTGAGGAGGTTGCCAGAGAAGAAGAAGAAAAGGCGCATCGCTTTCTGGCCGCGCAGCCACTCAAGGGGTTTACCATTCTGGTGTCGGGCTACGATGGCAATGAGATGCCCTATACCCGCTTGCTGGTGGAGAGCGGGGCGTATGTGCCCTACCTCAGCACCAGCATCGCCCAGAGTGCGCTGACGGCGGCTGACGAAGCCTGGCTGCGGGCCCGCGGCACCGAGGCAGTGGTCTATCGCAAGACGTTTGAGGATGACCAGAAGGCGCTGCTGCACTGGAAGTTTGACCTGGCGTTCAGCGGCACGACGATGCTGGCCTCCTACGCGAAGCACCACGGTATCCCGGCGGTCTACTTTACCAACATTCTGAGCGTACGTCCATTGTTCCTCTCCGGGGGGATGATTGCCAGTATCAGCACGGTGCGGGAACTGCTCAACCGACGGCATATCTATCGCCAGATGCTTGATTTTTTCAAATAGGGCACCAGGCAAGGACGAAAAATCGGGATGAGGAAAGAATACAGGAAGTAGAAGGACATGATGCGACTTATTCGAGATATTTCCGACAGCAGCGCATTCTGGGGGGCGGCCTGGGTGTTTAGCTGCTTTCCAGATGTCCATACCATCTGCGATATGCCGATTGGCTGTTTTGCCATGCTTGGCATCGGCGTGACGGATTATACCGATGCCCTGCCCTATTTGCCCAACTTCACCCCCACGGTCATCCGCGAGGAAGATGTCATCAACGGCACGGAGCAGGCGCTCCGTCGCATGTTCAACCATCTGCACGACACGGGGAAGCTTGAGGACAAGCACCTGATTGTGCTGAGCAGCGCCGAAAGCGAACTCATCGGGGCGGACCATTCGAACCTGCTCCGGACCCTCGACCCACATGCTCGCTTTTTCTGGAGCCAGTCGCTTGAGCACGATGAGTGGACCGGGCGGGACCGGGCGCTGGTGTTTCTCTGGAGGGAGTATGGTCAACCCCGCGCCTCGTCTGCCGCGCCGGTACCCCGTCGAGTGAACATCATTGGCCCGACCCTGGGGTGTTTCAACGCACCGTCGGACCTGCACGAACTGAAGCGGTTGATTGCGGGAGTGGGCGGCGAGGTGGGGTTGGTCTATCCCTATGAGGCAACGATTGCTTCGACTCCCCGCTTGCTTGATGCGTCCGTCAATGTCGTGATGTACCGCGAATTTGGCGAGTCGCTTGCCAGGGAACTGGGACGACCCTACCTCTTTGCGCCCTTCGGCATTCGCGGGACGACGCAGTTTTTGCGCGACCTGGGGGAGTTGCTCGGCACTCCTCGGGAGCAGGTAGAAGCCTTTGTCGAGACGGAGAAGCAGACGACCCTCCAACCCCTGTGGGATATGTGGCTTGGCCCCCAGAGCGACTGGTTTTCCACCGTGAACTGCTGCATTGTGGCCGGGCGGAGCTATGTGGATGGTCTGCGTGATTTCTTGCAAGGTGAACTGGGGATTGAGGTGGTCTGGGCATCGGGGCAGCCGCGGGCCGAGGGCGAGCCGGACAATATTGCTATCCGTAAGCTCATTCACGAGCGGGTCCCGACCATGGTGTTTGCAACCATCAATGAACAGATCTATATGGCCGAAGTGAACTCCCGGAGCCACTTCATTCCATCTGGTTTCCCGATGCCCATCGTGCGGCGGGCGTTGGGTACGCCGTTTCTGGGGTATTCTGGCACAGTCTACATCACCCAGGAAATTGTGAATCGGCTCTACGAAATGGTAGTTGACTTCCTGCCAGTTGACACGGTGGTGCCTGACGATGTCTCTGCGATGATGGGGGGAGGAGGCGGGACGGTCGAAGAGGATGAACGGACGATGCTCTGGACGGACGAAGCAACGGAGAAACTCAACCGTGCTGTCGAGCAAATCCCCTTCCTGGGACGGGTGAGCGCTATTCGGACGATGCGCAAGGCCGCAGAGCATGCGGCTCGGTCCCGGGGGGTGAAAGAAGTGACCCTGGAAATACTGGACGAAACGTTGTCACGGAGAGATTGATGCTTGAGTAGGCTATGGCAGCAGCACCAGACCTGACCCGCTGGCACGAGTTGTTTGGCGGGGTCCTCGAAGAAGTGCTCGGTCCCGTGGGGGTGCGGGTGCAGACCAGTGTGATGGTCAGCACAACCTCTCCCGAAATTGACATCCTGCTGATGCGGAACCAGGAGCACGCGACCTGGACGCCTGAGCAGCGGGCACACCTGCCCGACGGCATCCGCGAAAGCCGCGCGACCCACGTCGTCATCGAGTTCAAGTACACCGAATCGGTGACGGATGAGGCGCTCCAGACCTTGATTGGCTATGAGGTATTCTACCGACGGTCGCACCACCTGGACGAGGAAACAGTGCTGGCAGTGCTGGTGAGTGCGCATACGCCACGGCGGGCGACCCGCCAGCGGTGGGGCTACACCCACCCCGAACCGGCCGGGGTCTACTGGAGCACGGAATATCTGCTGCGGCGCATTCCGCTGATTGTGCTGAACGAGCTATCGAATGCTCCGCACAATGTCATCTTCAAGCTGTTTGCGCAGCAGCGGAGGGCGCGGAATGAGGCGCTGAGGCGGTTTGAGCAGCAGACCTGGCAGGAGGTTGCACCGCAGGTCTCGTGGATCGTGCGGGGGATGATGGAAGTGTGGAAGGTGAAAGGAGCGCAAGTCATGCAGATGATTACGAAGGACGACCTGATGCGGCGGGGGAAGGAGCTACCGCGGCTCATTTTGCCGCTCATCACCGACGAGGAGTTTGAGGAGGTGTTGGGCAA
>DAOTUF010000431.1:0-2199 GCA_034437495.1 Chloroflexaceae bacterium
GGCTGTCGCTTCGGCGATAAGCGGAGCATGCGTAGTCCCCTGGACACGGGGCAAGTGGCTTGGGGTGCGGACTCCCCTGGGGAGCGCCCACAAGAAGCCGCGGGGCTTTAGCCCCTGCGGAGTGTCACGTTCTGGTTGCCCGGGGTGCTGGTGGGGAGCCTGTTCTTTGTGGTGCTGCGGTCCCGCAGCTTCCGCGTGCAGGTGCTCGCAGGGTTGGTGCCTGCTCTGCTCATCGGACTGCCGCTGATGGCCATTGAGGTTGCTATCGGGCAGTCGAACCTGCCCGGGTGGGTGCGCCTCCTCTGGCTGGCACTGGTGTTTGGGGGGTGGGGGGTGGCGCTCGGGTGGAGCTACCATCGGCTGCTGTCTTCTCTGCCAGCCCCCACCGCAGCGTCCCCCCCGCCAGATGCCCCGGAACAACGCACCGTAGAGCGCATCGACCGCCGCACCTTTCTCATCAAGTTGGGGGCCAGCAGCGCGACCATCACGCTCATCGGGGCAGGAGGCGGGGCCCTGCTCGCCATGGGCCGCCGCGAGGAGCGCCCAGGCGGGGAACCATCTCACGCAGATACGATGGACCCGGACCCCCCCGACTTGCGCTCGTTCCCGAACGCCGACGCCACCGTTCAGCCGGTGCCAGGCACGCGCCCCGAATACACCCCGCTCACAGACCATTACCGCGTGTTTATCCGTACGCAGCCGACCAGGATAGATGGCGAAGACTGGCGGTTGCCCATTACCGGTATGGTCGAAAAGCCCCTGATGCTCTCGCTGGACGATATCCGCACCGGCTACGAGGCGATGGAGCAGTATGTGACGCTGGCGTGCATCTCCGGGCGTATCCCCACCGACCTGATTGGTACCACGCTGTGGACGGGCGTCAGCGTGCAGGATGTGCTGGCCGATGCGGGGGTGCAGGAGGGGGCCCGATATCTGATCATCACGTCGGGCGATGGGTTCTATGAGACGGTGCCGCTCGACCTGATCCAGCAAGACCGTCGTATTATGTTTGCCTATGACTGGGACCGTCAACCGCTTCCGTTCGACCACGGCTACCCGCTGCGCATCTGGATACCCAACCGCTACGGGATGAAGCAACCGAAGTGGATTACGGGGGTTGAGGTCGTCAGCGACTATCAGCCCGGTTACTGGGTTGAACGCGGTTGGAGCCGCGAAGCGGTGATGCATGCCTGGTCATTTATTGACACGGTGGCGGTTGAGGCGATGAGCGAAACGGAGGGGCAGCGATTGGTGCCCATTGGCGGTATTGCCTTTGCGGGGGACCGCGGTATCGCAAGCGTCGAAGTGCGGGTCGATGAGGGGCCGTGGGAGCCGGTGCAGGTCCGCGAGCCGCTTTCGGACACGACCTGGGCCATCTGGCGCTACGAGTGGCCATTCCAGGCCGGCGAGCATACCTTTGCCGTCCGCTGCACCGATGGTCAGGGCAACCGTCAGGTCACGGAGCCGAGCGACCCGCGCCCCAACGGTTCGACCGGCCTTCACACCGTCCGCGAAACCTTTGCGTCTTCCTGAAACCTGAAGTGGCAGCGGGGAAGGGGCTGAAGCGGGGAGCAGGAGAGGCAGCAGGGAGAGGAGAGGGGAAAACGGGTCCGGGCGAACCGCTGGTCATCGTCCTGTCTGAGACCGAATCTTCCAGGTTCGGGTTCGCCCATTTCCCCTTTCCAGGCGCTCCGGGGCTGTCTCACAGTCCCAGAAGCCGTGCCTTCGCTGCCTGAAACTCTTCCTCGTTGATGAGACCCTGTTCCTTCATCCGGGCAAGGCGCTCAAGCTGTTCCAGGACCTCCGGCCCCCCCGCCTGCGTGGGGCCATGATGCGTCGGGGGAGCATCGGCGTGCGGCACGTCGAAGGCATCCAGCAGCGCCCCACCCACGGTTTTGCCCAGTTCGCTCCCGACCAGGCCACCAACCAGCGCCCCCGTAAAGGTTCCGACAATGGGCATGACCGCGGTTCCCGCCGCTGCTCCAGCCAGCACCCCGGCTCCCAGTCCGGCCAACCCACCAACCTCCTCGTGTTCGTTCTTTGCCATCGCAAGACTCCTTTATTTCATAGAAATGGCGGCGCAGGAAACCACCCGCTTCAGCGGGTGTGAGGAAGCGCCGCTGTCCTCTTCTCCAACCATTCCACAACGTCGTCCTAGGCTGGTCTTTCGCCTTACGGCGGGAAAACCAGCAAACCCAC
>DAOTUF010000432.1:0-6814 GCA_034437495.1 Chloroflexaceae bacterium
GACCCTCCTCGCGACCCTCCTCGCGACCCTCCTCGCGACCCTCCTCGCGACCCTCCTCGCGACCCTCCTCGCGCTCCTGCCGCAACCGACGCACCAGGGGGGTCTCTCCGAGCAACTCATCCTCCTCCAGGAGCAATTGTTCGACCATCTCGAGTACCTCCTCATCTGCGATAAGCCTCAGAAACACCGTCAACAAGCGCTGCTGCAATTCCTGGTCCGCCACCTGCTTGAACGACTGGAGCACCTGCGGCAGCACCGTGGCCGGGTCGCGCATGCGCGTCTGCCCGATGAGCGCCAGCAGTGCTGGCTTGCCCAACGCCAGCAAGGTTTCCGCCTCCATCTCCCACAACCGCATGACCTGGTAGGACCATGCCAGTGCCACACCCCCATCCGAGCGCGGAATCTGGTAGACCCCGTCGTCATGCTGCCCGGCTCCCCGTCCCACATAGAGCACGAAGCTGTTGATTTCGACATTGGCGATGGTCAGGGCAATGCGGGTCATGTAGTCCAGCAGGCGCAGCGACATGGGCCGACGGCTGCGGGGGCCTTGAAATTCGATATGCAGCACCCCCGTCCGTCCACTGGTGAGTCTGACCTGGAACACCTGGTCGGGCTGAATGGAGTCGAGCGGACGATGGAGTTCGCCGGGCGCGGGGGACACCTCCAGCACCTCCTCGCCCAACAACCAGGAAGCGAAATCCTCAATGCACATCAAGACCAGTTGTTTCAGCGGACTGTCGGTTTTTGCCATGGGTCAGGAAACCTCCTCACATCCTACCCTCTGGTGGGCAACCCGGTGTGCTTTTGCTTCTATATACATTATAGCAGAGATGGAAGCATCTGCGGGGACTGTGCCCCACTCCGGAGAGCAAAACAACACCAACACCTCGTCGGGAAACGGAGCCTCATTGAGCCGCCCCTACCAGCAGCGTCATGAACCACCCGAAGAACCCGCAGCACCCTATCCCCGCCAGCAACACGCCAATCATGGGGAAGAAAAGCACCGCCAGCAGCGCATACCCGGTCTCAAGGCGATGCACCACACTGGTCCCCACCACCAGTATCAGCAACCCCCACCCCCAGGCAATCATCGCTATCGTTGACCCGATGAAGGGGATAAACGCTAGCGCATCCAGCACATGGGGAGCTGCCGAGAGGGCGCCCACCCCCACCATTTGCTGAAGGGTTCCCCGCCCCCCGAACCAGCGGGCCGCTATCTGGGTGAAGGCTACGGCAAGCAGCACCCCCTGAAGATAGGCCAGCGGGCGCGACCCCAACAATCCCAGTCCGTGCAGCACGGCCCGAACCGGACGCGGGAAGGGGGTTGCCAACCGCTGGTATCGCCTGATGATATCAATGCCCGGGGCAAGGTTTTCCTGCATCATCGTGATCACCATTCGCTGGTCCGGGGTCTGGGCCGCCATCGCCTGCTGGCTCAATGACCGTTCCATCTGAGCTTGAAACCGTCCGAGTTCCTGGTTGGGGCTGAGCGTTGCCATCATGCCGCGCACCCCATCGACCCCGCCCACCAGCAACCCCACCAGCAGCACGACCATCAACCCCTGACGCACGACCTGCGGCGACTCCCGCAGGGCCTTGAACATCTCCATCTTGAACAGCAGTGCGCCGTTCAGGGTATCAGAACTATGGCCCAATTCTTGCATGGCTTCCGATAGCCGCATAACTTCTCCTCCCCTATTCCCTTCTGGCTCATTCTGGTGGCTCTGCTGGTCATCTTTGTGGCCGGTACCCGTGAGGCCAGCGGGTGGTCTCGTCATATTGCACCCCACTCAGGTCAGCCTCCGTAACCTCCAGACCAAGGGCCTGGAGCAGTGTTCCCAGGTTCATGTTAGCCCAACTTACCAACTCGGAGACACTCCACCTCGGCACATCCTGGAGCATTTTTCTATCTTCTTCGACCTCCAGGACCTGGAAGAGCGTGTGCTGAGATACCCCGATGGTCTTCAGGAAGTCGTCAACATTCATCTGATATAATGCTGCATCGGTGTAGGTGGTGCCTCCCTCGGCCTCTATTTCGAGCAATAATGCGTCGGTCAGGTCGGCCCCCCGCAAATCCGTTCCCACCAGTCGCGCCCCGATCAGGCGGGTGCCAGTCAGGGTGCTCATCTGCAAGTTGGCCCCGGTGAGCCGGGCCCCGCTCAAATCGGCGTGGCTCAGGTCAATCTGATACAGGTCGGCCCCCCGCAGGTCGGTTTCGTTCATTCTGGCTCCGCGCAGGTTGACCAGGCGCAGGTCGGTTCCCCGCATATCGGCCATACGCAGGTCGCTTCCCCGCATATCAGAATGGTGCAGGTCGGCTCCGGTCAGGATGCTCCCATAAAAATATCCCCCGACAATGCGGCAGTTGCTCAGGTTGGCTCCGCTCAAGTTCGCTTCATCCAGGTAGGCCGCAGTCAGGTTAGATTCGGCAAAATTCGTCCCGATCATCCGGGCCCCACTCAACCCGACATTGAGCCGCGCCCGGCTGAGGTTGGCCCCCACCAGACCAGCGCTTCTCAATACCACCGCATTCAAGTTGGCTCCCGACATATCGGTGCGGTTCAGGTTGGTTCCTTCCAGGTTCGCCCCATTCAGGTTTGCGCCATTCAGGTTCACCCCGATCAGGGTGGCATGCTGGAGACGTATGGCGGTCATCGTCGCCCCGCGCAGGTCGGCCCCGGTCAGGTTGGCCTGCTGCAAATTCGCCCCGTTCAGGTTGGCATTCTGGAGGATCGCATCCACCATCTGCGTTTTGTAGAGGGTGGCCCCATTGAAGTCTGCATAGCTCAAGTCGGTGCGGTTCAACAATTGCCCGCTCAGGTCAAGCCCGACGCAGTTGGGGGGACACCGGTAGGGAAGGTATTTCCAGGGCGAGCTGAGCAATATGGCTTCCACAACCACTGCCAGCACCAGCACCAGAATGATTTTGAGGAGGGAACGACTCTTTTTCTTTGGAGGCGCGGTCGGTGGGGGTTGGTCGGGGTTTTGCTGCGGAGCGGTGGTCGTCATGGCAGGTCATCTATCCTCATTCCTCTTCCAGAAAGATGGCAGTTGGAGGGATTTCGAACGTTTCCACGTCGGGCCAGTGGGTCTGGCTGTCGTAGGTTACGCCCGCAAAGTCGGCGGGGCAGCAAAGAATATCGTTCAGGTCATTGAGGCTCAATTCCGAGAGGGCCGGGTCGGTCAGCACGCTGCTCTCATTCATCTGGCTGCGCTCCAACTTGGCCCCGTGCAGGTTCGCCCCGCGCAGGTCCGCACCGGCGAGGTTGGCCCGAACCAGGATGGTTCCCTCCAGATTGGCTTCTCGCAGCGTTGCGGCCAGGTCCGCCCCGATCAAGCTGGCCCCACTGAGGTCAGCCTGAGTCATATCAGACCCGAACAGGCTCACGTAGTAGTTCAGGGTTGCCCCATTCAAGCGGGTTCCGCGCATCAAGGCCCCCGCCATATCCGCGCCGCTCAATGAGGCTCCGCTCAAATCGGTTCCACTCAGGTTGGCCGAAGCCAGCATAGCCCGCCGCAGGTTCGCCCCCCGCAGGTCAACCCCGCTCAGGTTCACCCCTTCGAGCTTGGCCCGCTCCAGGTTGACCGCGGTCAACTGGACGCCGGTCAGGTCGATCCCCGTCAGGTCGGCTCCGCTCAAATCTGCGCCAATCAAGACGGCCCCATCCATCGTGGTCCCCGTCAGACGGGCCTGGCGCAGGTCCGTACCAATCAGGATCGCATTGGTCAGGTTGGCATTTTGCAGGTCGGCATCAACCAGGGTCGCGTTGCTCAGGTCTACCCCGGTCAGGTTGGCGCGGCTCAGGTCAGATCCCCGCAAGTCGGCGTCAACCATACTGATGCCACTGAGGTCATCGCCGCTCAAATCCCGTCCCATCATATCAGAGCCGAGACAGTTCGGAGGGCACTTTTCGGCATATCCCGACCAGCTTGCCCGGATAATCATGAACAGCGGCACGAAGGCGAGCACCGACAGCGAGAAAATGGTCAGCCACTTCAGGGCCGTGGCGATAAACCTGCTCATTCCTGCTCCCGCTGATACCCAACCGTCCCCTGCCGCAACCCGGCCCCACCTTCAAGTCCCCTTTCAAGGGAGAAAGAAGGCCAGGAGGACCTGCCTTCCCACAGGCTCCGCGCACCGCTGCCGAACCCTGTGGGAAGTTCCGTCCGTTCGGTCCATTCTATCCGTTCTATCAACCCACAGCCCGCCTTTACTGGTCCTGCGCCTGCGTCTCTTTGAGCACCTCAAGCACTCCTGCCATGTCTTGCTCTGCGGCCTTCTGGATAGCCTGAACGACGTAGTTGCGCCGATCTTCTTCCGAAAAGAGCAGGGGGGCGGAGATGGGTTCGGAGACGAGTTTTCGTTCGACCAGTTTCGGGAACATCTTCTGCGTGAGGTCCTGATATTTCCCGGACATCGGGGCTTCTCGCCACTTCTGAAATACCCCGAGCGCCTTGATGTGGTCCTGGGCCTGGTCAGCCTGCCAGTACGACAGGCAGTAGAGCAGCACCGTGGCTTCGAGCGAGCGCTTCAAGGTGGGGTCGCTCTCCAGGCTCGCGTCCGTCAGCCAGGCCAGGTTAAAGTTGGCTTCCTTGCAGAAGTTGACCACCCTCTCCGTAAATGCTGTCAAGTCCTTTTCCGAAAGCTCCGTTATCCAGGTAGTAAACCCACGGGCATCCTCCGGAAGGTTCAGGTAAATTTGTTCTTTTTCCTCCAGAGAGCTGCTCGTGACCCAGTTTTTGAACTGCTTCGCCAGTTCCTCGCCAGAGGATGCTTGTTTCTTCCCCCGGCTCAAGACGCCAGTCAGGGCCCCTGTCACGCGGTTGAGGCCCGTTTTCTTCATAACCGATTGGACCATTGCAGCCATCGCAGATACCTGCTACTTTCTACGTACTCAAAAGTACGCACGCTTGATTCCGATAGAAATTCCTGCTTCCGCCTGCACAGCCCCCCCCAGGTAGAGGTCTGACACGCAGTCCACAGGCGTGTTTTCCGTCCCGACGGAGCCACTGCCGTGGACGGCCCTGCTCCTCTGGCAGGGCAATCCTCGATGAGGATTGGTTGCGGTGAGATACAAGGACCCACTTTTATTATACCCGACTCTTGCCTCCTGGTTGCTCCCTTCCATATCCGGGTTCAGGGGATTTCTGGCGCTGGTTCGAGGGGAACGAGCGGCAGCGGATTCACGGTGCTGGTGAGGGGTTCGGTGGGGTTGGCCAGCATCGCACCGGAAAGCGGGAGCACGACTGGAGCATTGTTGGGAACCAGCATGGCCCGGATGTTGGGAGACAGCTTGTTGATATACTGGTAGGTGAGCAGTTCGGAGTTTTGCGAAAGGGCAACGTTGATAAGCTGCAATGCCTGCGATTCAGCATTCGCCTCAATCAGCCGGGCATCCGCGCGGGCCTGCGCCTCAATGACCATCGCGGTGGCCCGGGCCTGGGCGAGGGTCTGGATACGGCCTGCCTCACCCTGCGCCAGAAGGCGAATCTGTTCTGCTTCGTATTTCCGCTGTTCCTGCCCCTGCTCGGCAACCTGCTTCTGCTCGACCGATGTGCGGTATTCTGGCGAGAAATCGATGTTGCGCAGCACAAAGGCGTTCATGTTGAAGCCTTCTTCTTCGAGTATTTTCCCCAGTTCGGTGTTCAACTCGCGTTCCAGGTTGGTGCGCTGGATACTGTTCACCTCATTCACCGTGTATTTGGCGACCAGCGAGCGGACGAGGCCGCGGGTCCTGGCCCGGACGAGGTCCTCGCGGTAGCGACCTTGCCAGTTGATATGAACGCGGACGACCTGCTCGGAGTCCACGCGGAAGATAATCGAGCAATCGATAATCACGACCTGCCCGTCTTTGGTGCGGGCGTGAATGGCGTCGCTCCCGACGACCTCGCCTTCGATGGGACTGCTCGACATGGTGTAGGTCTGCCAGTAGATGGGGTAGATCATCGCGCGTTCGGCCAGCGGCACCACGAAGCGCAGACCAGAGCGCAAGGGGTATTCGCGGTAGCCCTTGGGGGCCAGCGCAGACACGACGACCGCGATTTCCTGGGGGGCGACGAAAATCAGGCTGGCGCTCAGGATAGTGAGACTGATGGGGATAAGCAGAAACATCAGCACCCGGAAGGACAGCATATTGATAAGCGTCTTCTGGAGACCGTGTTTCTTCACACTATTCGTAAACGAGAGCACCCCGATGATAGTGAATAAGAGCCACACCGAAGCGGTAATGACATCAAGAAAGGTGTCGATATTGACGGTGCCCATAACGCCGGACTTGAACTCCATTGATGCTCCAAAAACGAACCAGAGCTATCACGCTATCACGCTATCATCTCTGCCTGCCAGAAAATCTTCGGCCTGACCTTTCATTCAGCAAGAGAGGGGGGACCTGCCTGCTCCCCCCTCTCCTGTCCCTCCCCCCTGCTTCCTGCCCCGACCCCTCCTACGAACCTTTGGGAGGGGATGGAGGTTCGGTTGGCCCGCTGCCGGTGTCAGCGGAGACCACCAGTCCCAGGTAGAGTCCGGCCTTTACGTTGGTTTTTACTTTCATAGCAATGGCGGCGCAGAAAACCACCCGCTTCGTGCTGGTGGCGGAAGCGCCGTCGTCCTCCTTTCCACACCTATTCCTGGCGCTGGTTTTTCGCCTTACGCCTGGAAAACCAGCAAAATTTTCTCCCCTCGCGGCGGCAACGGGTGCCTCCCGGCTGCCCGTACAGGCGAACTGGTCAGCCTCGGCTTGCGCTTCACAAGCCCCCCGCTTCAGCGGGTGGTCGCTGACCAGGATGATAATTCGATGGTTCGATAGTTCTGGGG
>DAOTUF010000433.1:0-5204 GCA_034437495.1 Chloroflexaceae bacterium
CGGGCTTCTGGCTCAACCCGGCCTGGCTGTGGCGGGAGCCGCTGCCAAAGGCGGAGGAGGTGCTGCTTGATATTGGGGGTGAGGCATATGTTCAGCGGATGATGGAATACTGGCGGCAGCGGGGCTTCCGTCCCGACGCCTGACCTGAGTTGCCTGCCCTCCCCAACGGACGGGGAGGGTGGTTCAGTAGGTATGAGCGCCTTTCCCTCTTTCACTTTTTCAATCCATTGGGATATGATGTATCGTGGGTTTGCGTATGGTGAGGGCTACCAGTATGACTGCCGCACCTCACCAAAATATCGTAGCAAGAACCGCGCCAACGTCACCTAGTGATAGGCAAACCGCAGCCGCTCAATCCACACCATGAGGCCGTACCAGAGGGGCAGCAGGACCGCCCCCCCCGCCACCAGAGTCCCGGTCGGGCCACGCCGCCAGAACGCCGCCAGCAAGGGGCCGGCCCCCAGACAAAGCACCGGGTAGAGGAAGTGTTCCCACCGCACCCCCTGCCTGACCAGGAGGAACAACCCCAGGGAAAGGAGCACGCCCCCCCACCAGGCCGCGACGACCCGGGAGAGGCTGCGGAGGGCGGGGCTTTTCTGATGGCTCCGAGCAGGAGCGGAGAGACACCACAGCCAGAGCCAGCAAGCTCCTGCGGCCCCGCACAGGAGCAGCACAGGCAGCAGTTTGCTATGGGCAGGCAAAAAACGTGTGGCGATATCCAGCAGCGCTTCGGGCAGGGGAGCTGTGGGTTGGCTGGCTCGGTCGGCAGTTCCCGCCAACCGACGGGCGAAGAGGTGTGTAAACGTGGGGGACGAGTAGTATAGGCCCACCACGACCGCTGCCGCCGCCGCGCTGGTGAGCAGAAAGGTGGTGCTCCTGACGACGGACGGTCGGAGGGATGCCCGGTTGGGGAGGGAAGAGGGAAGGAGTGCAAGGACCAGCGGGGCAAGCGCCAGTCCCCCCCAGACGATGAGGACCAGCGTCAGCGACAGGGCAACCCCCATATGACCGAGCATCCCGACGCAGAGCAGCACCAGCAAGGAGAGACGGTCATCCCAGGTGCGCCCGGCATCGTCGGTCCAGGCCAGCAAGACGAGCACCGGCAGCGCCAGGAATTGCCCGCCAATATTGGCGTATTCCCCAACGGAGAAGGAGGTCAGCAGGGGAGCAGGTGCGAGGTAGAGCACGGCCCCCAGGGTCGCGCCGCGCCGTCCCCACCCCGCGCGGTGCAGGAGCAGCCACAGCAGCGCAACCACCAGGCTGTCGAAGAGCGCCACACTGCTCTGGACCACCACGACCCGGCTGGCCATGGTCGGTGGGGCAAACAGTTGGGCCGGAGCCGCCAGCAGATAGACCCCGGGAGGATAGGGGGACTGTCCCCCGCCGGCCTCGCGGGGCAGACCTTCGGTAAAGTGGAGCCTGCCCAGACCCGTTTCGAGCAGATTGTTCGCATTCATACGGTGGTCGCTGAAACGGGCGTGGGGGTGGAGCATCCCCCCCAGGCGCAGGGCAAAAGCCAGGAGCACCAGCGCCATGAGCGGTTTCATTGCTGCTGGCAACCCCGCTGGTGTTCGGCTCCCTGCTGCCAGCCTGCCCACCCCCCACGCCAGCAGCGCCAACCCCCAACAACTGCCCACCACCACCAGCAGACGCGGCGTGAACAGGGTGAGGGTCAGGCGGTGGGTTGCCAGCAGCGCGGCCTGGAGCACCGCCACGGACAGAATGACCCCCACCGCCGAACGGGTCCCCAGAACCAGCCAGCGGCTCAGGGAGTAGACCAGCACCAGCGTGGCGGCCATCCAGGAAAGCTGCGAAAGGGCAGGGAGCCGCAGCACACCCTGCGTGACCCGCGTCGGGGAAACCTCCACGCTGCGCACAACAAAGCCAAGCTCACGCGGGTCGTCGGGGGGATGATAGGGAGGTGCAGAGAGGTGAAGAACCAGGTCGCCTGCTCCGTCTGCTGCGGCCAGGAGGTGGTAGCGGCGAGGGGTGGCCGGAAGCACCGCGCGGACCGGGCCGGTGCCCGTGTGCCACCTGCTCACCGCCGTGCCGTTGTCAGGACGACCACTGGTCGCTAGCACCCTGACGACCCACCTCCCCCCTCCCACGCCGGGCAGCGAAACGGTTGCCGTGCTGGAAGTCCAGCGGTAGGCGTAGCCGGGTGAGAGCGTCCACCACTCCGGCTGCGCGGGGTGGGCCGGTTCGGAGGCGTGGAAGCCGCGCAGAAAGGGAGCATCGTATTCGCGGCGGTGGGTGGTCGTCTCCCCGCCAATGGGGAGCGAGGTTGCAAAGGGGACCTGGTAGGCCAGCACCCAGAGCAGCAGCGCAACCACCAGCGACCCGACCAGGGCCGCCAGGTCGGTTTGCCGACCGGATGGCGATGGCAACGGCGATGGCGATGATGATGATGATGGTCGGGGGCGGAGTGATGGTGATGCGCGTGAGAGGCGGGGCATGGTTCAGACTCGACGGAGCACGTAGACCCCGTAGTCGCAAATGCCACTCCGCATGTGGTAGGTGCGCACGGCCTGAAACCCCGTCTGGAAGAAGGCGCGGTAGTCTGCCTCGGTGCGAATGAAGCCGCCGCGGTCGAGCCAGTGCATCACGTGCCCGGCCACGTTCCACAGGTCGGGTGGGGGGATATCCTCCATCACCAGGGCGGTGGCTCCCGGGCGCAACACCCGGTGCAGTTCTCCAACGGTTTCGTGGACCTGGGGGTCGGGGAGGTGGTGGAGCACCCCCAGAACCAGGGCCGCGTCAAAGCACTCGCTGCTCAGGGACAGGCGGGTTCCGTCGCTGGCCACAAAGCGTCCCCGGCGGGTCCGCCCCGCAAAGCGCACGTAGGGGAGCGAAAGGTCCACCCCGACGTAAGAACCGGCGGGGAAGCAGGGGGCAAAGGCTCCCGTGCCGCACCCCAGGTCGAGGAAGCGGCGCTGGTGCGGCCCCTCCTGGTAGTTGGGTATCAGTTCGCTGGCGATGACCATCTTCTCGCCGCGGAACCCGTCCTCAACCACGGAGCGCAGGAGGTTCCAGAGGCGTGGGGACTGGCTGATACGGTCAAGCAGGGATTCTATCATGCTGGTTCCTTTATTCCCCTTCCGGTTTGTACGTGCTCAAGCTTCCCGCAGTGGGCCAGACAGAGGATAGAAAGGCCAAAGGGCAGGGTCTTCCGCAGGCTCACCCAGGTAGCTTCCAGTTCCAGCGGCCATTGAAGCAGGCTGTTGAGGCGGGGAGGGGGAAGGGCCAGGTCGGATTGCTGCTGCTCCAGGGCGGGAACGGCCCGCTCAACCATCCGTTGGGTCAGCGCCAGCGGGAACAGCAGGCTATTGACATATGAGCAGTATTCCGTGAAGAAGCCGGTGTCGTGCAGCAACCTCCGGACCTGGGAGATGGTGTAGCGCCGACGGGTGTGGACGGCGCGGTCGTGCTTGCTCCGCAGAAATGCATAGGCGGGGAGACGGATGAGCACTCGCCCGCCCGGGCGCAGCACACGGCGCATCTCGCGCAGGGCCATGAGTTCGTCGGGGACGCCGCGGTGGTAGAGCACATCGAACGATGTCACCAGGTCGAAGTGTTCGTCGGGAAAGGGGAGGTCCAGCACGGAGCCGCGCACCAACCGTCCGTGCAGGGGAGAAGGCCAGAACTCAATGGACTCCGCGGCCCGGTCCAGCCCGACCACCGAACCGTAGCGCTGCAAGAACTGGACATTGCCGCCAGTACCACACCCGGCGTCAAGGATACGCCGGTGCTGGTCGCGCCGCGCTTCGTAGAGCGGGTCCAGTATGGCCGCCGTCAGGGACCGCATCCCCCGAAACCACCAGTGGGCGGTCTCGGTGCTCGCCAGAGTTTCATATTCCGTCCGTTCCATACCCCCTACACCATCGTTATCGCGCCGGCTGCCAGGTGGAAGAGGGAACCACTGGAACCCCACGCATTTCCCTCCGGTGCATCACTATACCAGAAGAGGGGGCAGGGTGCAACTTCAGGGGCGGCTAGGGTATTCGCTCCAGGCGAATCTCGTCGGGAAGCTCTCCGCGTCTCAAGTCTATCTCCTGGTTGTGTGTCTCATATCCCCGTTTCTCAACATATCCTACTTGCCAGGTCCCTGTTCTCTCCCCCGCAACATCTGGTATACTTGCCTGGACGATGCATGAAACCCGAACACGAGAAACCAGGTCCCCGCAGCACACGCACGTCCGACCGGGACCCTCTGGAACCACACCGCACTGACCGATGATGATCTGGGCCATTTCCGACTTACATCTCTCTTCCGTCAATCCCAAACCCATGGACATCTTTGGGGAGCACTGGAAAGACCACGCCCACCGCATTGCCGCAGCGTGGCGGGCGCGGGTTCAGCCCGATGACTGGGTGCTCATCGCCGGTGATATCTCCTGGGCGATGAAGATAGAAGAAGCCCTGCCCGACCTGCGCCGGATTGACGCGCTGCCGGGGCGAAAGGTGATGATAAAGGGCAACCACGACTACTGGTGGCACCGGGCCGGCCCCCTGCGCCCACACCTCCCCCCCACTATCACGGTGCTCGAAAGCGATGCAACCGACCTGGGCGTAGCGGTGGCGTGCGGAACCCGCGGCTGGATAACGCCGGGCACCACAGGCTTCGACCCGGAGAAGGATACGCGGGTCTACAACCGCGAAATCGGACGGTTGGAGCGGGCACTGGCCGCCGCACACCACCTGGCACAGGGCACCCGCCCGATCATCGTGATGATCCACTACCCCCCGTTTGTTGGCGGTCAGCCTTCCGAGTTTGCCCACCGTATTGCCTCGGCAGGGGCGGCGGCCTGTATCTACGGCCACCTGCACCGCGCAGAAGACTGGGCCAGCGCCGTGCAGGGCCCCGTTGACGGCGTATTCTACCAACTTACCGCCTGTGACTACCTGGGGTTTGGGCCGGTGGGGGTGCGCGGGGTGCGGGGGTAGCAAAAAGCAAACAAAGGTTCATTATTTCTCTGGACAAAAGCGGGTTCCAGGGGTATAATATGCTGTAAACGGTAAATCGAAGATGCACACAGGGCAATATCACGGCTGCTTGCCTTCAGGCGCGTGAGCACCAGGAGCTTGAGCCACTGGGAGGAAGCGCCAGGCTTCAGCGGCTTCAGCCCATTGCCAAAGCCCTGCCTTTCTGCTAGAATAGGCACAGGTGTGCGTGGACACTCGTGCAAACGAGCCAACGGTTCTTG
>DAOTUF010000434.1:0-2358 GCA_034437495.1 Chloroflexaceae bacterium
CGGTGCTGGCGATGCAGGGCAACGTAACCCTGGAGACCGTGGAGACCTTCCTGCCCGTCTTCTTCCGTGAACTGCTCAGGGATGGGCAGATTGACCGCGCAATGGCCGCCGCACGGGGGATGGTGCGCGACCGCCCCGACTGGTGGATGCCGGTGCTCTTCCTGCGCCTCAAGAGCGGGCGACTGTGGTATACCGCTGGCTTTGCCGACAGCGAACGAGGTCGGGCTGAGGAAAAGTGGGAGCCGCTGATTGCCAGCATTGTTGATGAAGAATGTACTCCGATCCTCGGTCCCGACCTGACCGAATGGATTGTCGGCTCTCGCAGCGACCTCGCGCAACGACTGGCCGATGATTTTTCCTTCCCGCTCGCGCCCGACCACCGCGAAAACCTGCCCCAGGTGGCCCAATACCTTGCTGTCGTCAAGAGGATGAAGTTTCTGTCACGCACGCTGGTGCAATACCTTTGCGAGGCGATCCAGCATCGCCACACCAGCGACCTGACTAGCGCGGCTTCCGATGAGACTGCGCCGAACAGGGCCTCACGCGAGAAGCTGATGGCACGACTGGATACGCTTATGGAGCAGGTCTGGCGTAGCCAGCAGGAGCGCGACCCCTGCGAGCCACACCGCTTGCTGGCTGAACTTCCCATTCCTATCTACATCACGGCTGAACCAGGCAGCCTGCTCACGATTGCGCTGCAACACGCTGGCAAAGAGCCACAGGTGATACTCTGCCCCTGGAACGAAGCTACCCGCCAGGCTCCCTCTATCTATGACCACGACCCCGACTACGAACCCGATGCCGACCGTCCGCTGGTGTACCATCTCTTTGGTACCTTTCAGTACCCCGAATCGCTCGTGCTGACGGAAGATGATTTCTACGACTATCTCATTGGAGTAACCCGCTACAAAGATCTGATCCCGCTCCAGGTGCGCCAGATGCTTGCTGACAGTGCGCTCCTCTTCCTGGGTTTTCGGATGGATGATCGGGCGTTTCGGGTGTTTTTCCGCACACTGATGAACCAGGAGGGCGGAACGCGGCGCAGTCACTACGCCCACGTTGCGGCCCAGGTTGCCCCAGAAGAGGATCGCACGCTGGAGCCGAAACGAGCGCGGAGCTACCTGGAGCAGTATTTTGAGAAAGCCGCTATTAGCATCTACTGGGGAAGCGTGGCTGATTTTTTGCACGATTTACGCCAGCACTGGGAGAAAGGATGCTGAGCGATGCCCAATCCCTATGTCGGACCCCGTGCGTTTCAACGCGGTGAACCCCTCTATGGTCGGCAGCGCGAGGTGCGGGCGCTGCTGCGGTTGCTGACCGCCGAGCGCATTGTGCTGCTGCATTCGCCATCCGGGGCGGGCAAAACGTCGCTCATCCAGGCCGCCCTTGTTCCCGAACTGGAGCAGCGGAACTTTCGCGTGCTGCCAGTCATTCGCATCAACACCGAACCCCCGATAGCTACCCTGCCCACCTCAGTCAATCGCTACGTGTTGAGCACGCTGCTCTCGCTGGAGGAGGGATTGCCCGAAGCGCAGCAAACCGCGCTGGAGCGCCTGGCGACGATGACGCTGGATGACTACCTCCACCACCGCGCTCACCTGGAGGGTAGCCCCGCAGACACGGTGCTCGTCTTCGACCAGTTTGAAGAAATCCTGACGGTCGAGCCGACCAGTATCGCGGCCAAACACGCCTTTTTCGAGCAGGTGGGGGTGGTGCTGGCAGACCGGCAGCGGTGGAGCCTCTTTGCGCTGCGGGAGGAGTTTGTCGCTTCCCTGTCCCCCTACCTGCGTCCCATCCCCAACCGCCTGAAAGACAGCTACCGCCTGGATTTGTTGGGCGTGGAGGCAGCGCAGCAGGCAATGCAGCACCCCGCCCGCACCCTGGGAGTGGATTTCACCGACGCAGCCGCGCAGCGGCTCACCGACGACCTGCGCCAGGTGCAGGTGCAGCAATCCGATGGCACGCTGGTGGTGCAGCCTGGCCTGCACATTGAGACGGTGCAGCTTCAGGTGGTGTGTCTGCGGCTGTGGGAGACCCTGCCCCCTGGAGCGACCAGGATTGACGCCAAAGATATTACCGCTCT
The DNA here is from genome assembly GCA_034437495.1 of Chloroflexaceae bacterium. GTDB lineage: Bacteria > Chloroflexota > Chloroflexia > Chloroflexales > Chloroflexaceae > JAAUSY01. The sequence continues at coordinate 2,084 of DAOTUF010000434.1, forward strand.
GGGCAATGTGGACACGGCGCTGGCGGACTACTACGCTGAGCGGGTGGCGGCAGCAGCCAGCGCGACGGGCGTGCCAGAGCGCACCGTCCGTACGTGGGTGGACCGCGAGTTGATGACCGAGCAGGGCATCCGCGGGCAGGTGCTCAAGGGGACAGGTGCGAGCGAGGGACTGGACAATCAGGCAATTCAGCACCTCATTGACGCGCACCTGGTGCGGGCAGAGCCGCGGCGCGGAGTGACGTGGTTTGAACTGGCGCACGACCGCCTGGTCGAGC